>JAFQPD010000111.1 GCA_017411945.1 Mailhella sp. | reverse complement strand
GGTCATGCTCATCGGCGAGGACGAGATATACGAGACGCTCCTCGAGCGATACGAACGATTCGCCAAGCACTTCAAGATAAAGGCGCAGATGACCAGCGAGACCGAGCGCAACGCCCCGCAGGTGCGGAACTGGCTCTGCCAGCTGGCGCGCATCATGGACGAGGCCGAGCTCCTGCCCTTCAGCCGCGAGGCCCTTGCCGGGCTGGTGGACCACGGCTCCGAACTCTGCGAAGACCACCGCAAGCTCACCCTGCGCTTCCCGCTCATGCGCGAGACGCTCATCGAGGCTTCCGCCACTGCCGCCATGGCGGGCAAGGACATGGTGGACCGCGAGAGCCTCGACGCCGCCCTGCGCGCCCGCCGCTCCCGTTCCGACCTTGTGGAACAGCTCTTCATGGAAGAGTACGACCGCGACGTCATCAAGATACGCACGTCCGGCGAGGAAGTGGGCCGCGTGAACGGCCTTGCCGTGACCATGAGCGGCGACTACGAGTTCGGCCTGCCGCATCAGATCGCCTGCACCGTGGGCGTGGGCCACGGCGGCATCATCGACCTCGAGCGCGAGGCCGAGCTGGGCGGGCCCATACACACCAAGGCCATGATGATTTTGAAGAGCTACCTTGCCTCGCAGTTTGCGCACAACAAGCCGCTGGTGCTTTCCGGCTCCCTCTGCTTCGAGCAGAGCTACACCGGCGTGGAAGGCGACTCCGCCTCCGGCGCGGAGCTTGCGGCCCTGCTTTCCGCCATTTCCGAAGTGCCCCTGCGCCTTTCCCTCGCCTTCACCGGCGCGGTGAGCCAGAGCGGCCTCATCATGGCCGTGGGCGGCGTGACGCGCAAGATAGAGGGCTTCTTTGAACTCTGCTCCCGCCGCGGACTCACGGGCGAGCAGGGCGTCATCCTGCCCAAGGACAACGTGGAGCACCTCATGCTCGACGAGCGCGTCATCTCCGCCGTGCGCGAAGGCAAGTTCCATATCTACCCCGTGACGCATATCGGCGAGGCCATGGAACTGCTCACCGGCATGCCCGTGGGACGCCGCCGCAAGGACGGCTCCTTCACCAAGGGCTCGCTCTTCGAAAAGGTCGACGATCGCCTCCACGAACTCGGCTGGCTGGCTGAGAACAGCTACAAGAAGAGGAAGAAGGCGTAGGACGCCGGAGCCCTGGAGTCGAGGCTCGACACTCCCGTCTGCTCTCGAAGCGGCGTGCTCTGCCGGAGGGCCGGCTTCCAATCACCGCATGGGAGCGGCTTTCAAAGGAAATTGCCCTTTCGAGGGAGCGTGTAAGGCGAAGGCCGCGCTGGCGGTGAGTGAGGATTGAGGGGATTGCATCCCCGGGGCTGGGGTCGTGACTCGCGGGCTCTCGGAGTGCTTGCCGGAAGTCAGCCTTACTTTTCTAGTGGAGAGTCTTCCAGACGGGGGAAGGCGGGTGCTGCTTGGGGCTGCCGCCCCACGGAGCACCCCCTTCCATCCCCCGCCGGCAACCCCGCTGGCTCTCGTATTTGCTTGGACCTCGCTCTGGCCCGGTCAGTTTTTGGGAAAAACTGACGCGTGCCACAAGCCGCTCGGCAATCGCCATCACGCTCATCCTTCGGGCAAGGCTTGCACTAAGGAGCGGCTTGCAACCCGCTTTGTTTCCGGGAGAAGGGCTTCGACAGCACGGAGCTTCGGGCAAGGCTGGAAGCTGGAGGCTGGCGGCAGTGGCGCGAAGGGCTGACCGCCTGTCGGAAGCCCTCCTGTCCCTGGGCCGCTGTGCGGGAGACTCGAAGGGCGAAAGGAAAGCCAGAGGTCGAAGGAACTCGAAGGCGGGAAATGCATGACCCGAAGCTCCCTGACTAGGCAGGCGGCGTGATGCCCAACGCTCGACAACCCGCCCTCTCAGTCCGGCGCGGTGTGATACTTTAGGTCGGAGGGCCCGCGAAGCGGTGCCCGACAGCCGAGCCGCAGTGAGCGGGGCGAAAGGGCCGAAGGCCCGAAAAGCCCCAGCGAACAAGGGCGGCGTCATCTGGTGGTCATTAGCCAAGTGATGCGACGGAACTCGCAGAAGCGCGAGAGCGCGGCGAGTTCCTAGCGAACGGCATTCCAGGATGCCTTTCTTCCTCACCCGCGCGCATGCGCGGGAAAGCGGAAAACCGGCAGGTTTTCCAAGACTCTGGAAATCATTTCCTTGAACACCACTCCCGCAGGCCGTACCCGTGACTAGAGGCCAAGCGCGAAGCGCGGCCTTAGAGGCTGGCGTGCACGCAAACCTTCGAGTTACTTCCCCGGTACTCGAGGCGGACGCACTCGAAAGGGCGGACGCCTTGAAGCCGTTGCGAGTCCGCACTCTTCCCCTCCGGCAGGGTACGCCGCTTCGAGAGCAGCCCGCCCGCAGGGCAATCCCTCCCCTGCCCTTGACATTCTCCCCCGAACGAGCTAAACAAGAATCACTCCTGCATGACTGACGGAATTTCGCGGATGACCGCGGGGAAGTGCAGGAGCTTAAAGCCGACCGTCTGGGCGATACAGCTAACCTGTGTCGCCCTTTTTTTATTTCCGGGCGATACGAAGCGGCCGCTCGCCGCAAGGAGAATGTTATGGAAAGCAGAAACTGGGACGGCTTCGTCAAAGGCGCATGGACGGACAGCATCGACGTGCGCGGCTTCATCCAGCTGAATTATAAGGAATACCTCGGCGACGATTCCTTCCTCGCCGAAGCCACGCCCCGCACCAAGGCCCTCATGAAGAAGGTCGAAGGCCTCTTCGCCCTCGAACGCCAGTTCGGCGGCGTGCTCGATGTGGACACCTCCACCGTTTCCTCCCTCACCAGCTATTCCCCCGGCTACATCGACAAGCCCAGCGAACTCATTTTCGGCCTGCAGACCAACCGCCCCCTCAAGCGCGGCGTGAACCCCTTCGGCGGCATGCGCATGGCCAAGCAGGCCTGCGAAGCCTACGGCTACCAGCTTTCCGAAAAGGTGCAGGAAGAATTCCGCTTCCGCACCACCCATAACGAAGGCGTGTTCCGCGCCTACACCGATGAAATGCGCGCCGCCCGCAAGTGCCACGTCATCACCGGCCTGCCGGACGCCTACGGCCGAGGCCGCATCATCGGCGACTACCGCCGCGTGGCCCTCTACGGCGTGGACCGCCTCATCGAAGAAAAGAAGAAGGACAAGGCCGGCATCGGCGTCATGGACCTCGACGCCGAAAAAGTCCGCCTCACCGAAGAGCTGTTCCAGCAGATCACCTTCCTCGGCTACATGAAGGAAATGGCCTCCATGTACGGCTTCGACATCTCCAAGCCCGCCGCCGACCTCAAGGAAGCCATCCAGTGGACCTACTTCGCCTACCTCGCCTCCATCAAAGAGCAGAACGGCGCCGCCATGTCCCTCGGCCGCGTGGCCACCTTCTTCGACATCTACGCCGAACGCGACCTTGAGCGCGGCCTCATCGACGAAGCCGGCGTGCAGGAGCTCTTCGACGACTTCGTCATCAAGCTGCGCCTCGCCCGCCATCTGCGCACCCCCGAATACAACGAGCTCTTCGGCGGCGACCCCATGTGGATCACCGAAGCCGTGGGCGGCATGGGCGAAGACGGCCGCACGCTCGTCTCCAAGTCCAGCTTCCGCATCCTGAACACGCTCTACACGCTCGGCTCCTCCCCCGAGCCCAACCTCACCGTGCTCTGGTCCAAGCAGCTCCCCGAGCCCTTCAAGCGTTTCTGCGCCAAGGTCTCCGTGGACACGGACTCCATCCAGTACGAGAACGACGACATCATGCGCCCCCTCTACGGCGACGACTACGCCATCGCCTGCTGTGTTTCCGCCATGCGCGTGGGCAAGCAGATGCAGTTCTTCGGCGCGCGCTGCAACCTCGGCAAGCTCCTGCTCATTGCCCTGAACGGCGGCTACGATACCACCAGCAAGATGCACATAGGCCCGCAGATGCCCGTGATGGATGCGGAAAAGCTGGACTACGAAGCCGTGGCCGAACGCTTCCAGGTCTATCTCGAATGGCTGTGCCACCTCTATGTGAACACCATGAACGTCATCCACTACATGCACGACAAGTACGCCTACGAGAAGACGCAGATGGCCCTGCACGACACTTCCGTGGAACGCCTCATGGCCTTCGGCATAGCCGGCCTCTCCGTGGTGGCAGACTCCCTCAGCGCCATCAAGTACGCCAATGTGAAGCCCCTGCGCAACGACGACGGCTTCATCGTGGACTTCAAGACCGAAGGCGACTTCCCCAAGTACGGCAACGACGACGACCGCGTGGACCTCATTGCCAAGGAAATGGCCCACAACGTCATCACCGAACTGCGCAAGACGCCCACCTATCGCAACGCCATCCACACGCTCTCCGTGCTGACCATCACCTCCAACGTGATGTACGGCAAGAACACCGGCGCCACGCCCGACGGCCGCAAGGCTGGCGAAGCCTACGCCCCCGGCGCCAACCCCATGCACAATCGTGAAGAAAACGGCGCACTTGCCTCGCTGAACTCCGTGGCCAAGATCAGCTACGACGACTGCCGCGACGGCATTTCCAACACCTTCTCCATCACTCCCGAAGCCCTCGGCCGTGAAGAAGGCGAGCGCGTGGGCAACCTTGTGGCCATACTGGACGGCTACTTCGCCAAGAAGGCCCACCACATCAACGTGAACGTGCTCAACCGCGAAACTCTCATGAAGGCTTACGAAGACCCCGAAGCCTACCCCAACCTCACCATCCGCGTGTCCGGCTACGCTGTGAACTTCCACAAGCTCTCCCGCGAGCAGCAGAAGGAAGTCATCAGCCGCACCTTCCACGAGGCCGTCTAGGCTGGTGAACAGGAACACGCCGTGCTCTGGACCGAATGAAGGACAAGGAGTAAGATATGTCTAATTTGACCGGACGCTTCCATTCCTTCCAGAGCCTCGGCACGCTGGACGGCCCGGGCGTGCGCTTCGTGGCCTTCGCCCAGGGCTGCCCGCTGCGCTGCGGCTGCTGCCACAACCCCGACACATGGGACATGGCCGGCGGCAAGGAATGGACGGCGGAAGACATCCTGAAGAAGGCCCTGCGCTTCCGCGAATACTTCGGCGAAGAAGGCGGCATCACGCTTTCGGGGGGCGAGCCGCTCATGCAGGCCGCCTTTGCGGCGGAGCTGTTCCGCCTGAGCCGCGAGGCCGGGCTGAACACCTGCCTCGACACGTCCGGCTGTGCGCTGAACGACGGCGTGGAAGAACTGCTGGCCGTGACGGACCGCGTGCTTCTCGACATCAAATATGTGACGGAAGAAAAGTACCGCGCCCATGTGGGCTGTTCGCTCGCCGCGCCCCTGCGCTTCCTCGCTCGCCTCAACGAGATGGGCCTGCCCACCACTCTCCGCCAGGTGACCATGCCCGGCCTGAACGACGACGAGGAGAGCGTGCGCCAGCTCATCCGCATCGCCGAAGCCCATCCCTGCGTGGACAAGGTGGAGCTCCTGCCCTTCCGCAAGGTCTGCCAGGTGAAGTACGACGACATGGGCCTTTCCTTCCCCTTCGCGCACATCCCCTCGCCGGACTCCGCCAGCATGGAGAAGCTCCGCGGCCTCATCCCCGCGCACCTCGGCGAAGACAAGTCCTCCCGCCCGAAGGAACGAGCCGTGCACAGCGAGCTTTCCAGCGGCAAGGTGAAAACGGGGTGCTAGCGGAACTGGTTTGATTTACAAAGAAAAGGAAGTCGCTCTGAACGGGGCGGCTTCTTTTTTTAACGCTTTTCCCTCAGACCGAAGCTCCCTTGCTAGGCTGGCGGCGTTCTTCTCGAAGGAATATAACTCGTTGCCTAGCCCGGAAAGGTTTGATGCTTTAGGTCGGAGGGCCGCCGAAGGCGTGCCCGACAGCCAGTCCGCCAGTGAGCAAGGCGGGAGCGCGAAGCGCGAGAGAGCCTTGCGAACCAGGCTGGCGTCATCTGGTGGTCAGCTGACGAAGCGGACGGAACAAGGCGCGAGAAGGGCGCAAGCCCGCGCGACTTGTTTCGGTAGCGAGGCTCTGGTCCTGACAGCGGATTTTCGGCAGAAAATCCAAGACATCCCGCGCCGAGAGCTGTCGGACGAAGGGATGCTTGCCAAGATCGCACGGCATCTATCTCGAAGCGTTGTCTTTTTTCTGACTCTCCACACATTCAAGGCGGCCTCTCTTTCGAGAGAGGCCGCCTCTTTTTACGGGGTAGTAACACCTAGGTTTGCTTTCACGCCAGTCTCTAAGGCCGCGCTTCGCGCTTGGCCTCTAATCAGGCATACGGACTGCGCGGCGGCATTTCAAGGAAATGATTTCCAGAGTCTTGGATTTTCTAGCCGAAAATCCGCTTTCCCGCGCATGCGCGCGGGTGAGGAAGAAAGGCAACGTGAGATGCCGTTTGCTCCAAGCCGCCCGCGCTTTCGCGCTCCCTGCGGCTTTGTCGCATCACTTGGCTTTTGACCACCAGATGACGCCGCCCTTGTTCGCTGGGGCTTCTCGGGCCTTCGGCCCTTGCGCCCCGCTCACTGCGGCTCGGCTGTCGGGCACGCCTTCGGCGGCCCTCCGTCCTAAAACATCACGCCTTTCCGAGCTAGAGGGCGAGTTATTTTTCTTCGAAAAATGCTTCGCCTGTCTAGACAGAAGAAGCCCCACTGGTCACGTAACCAGCGGGGCTTTGTTCGCATTTGTTGGCAAGTCTTACATCTTACCGAAGGAGAAGGAATCCAGCACGAAGCTGGGGCGCACGGGGGCTTCGCCGGCGTCGAGCTTCTTGCGCAGTTCGATGAGGCCGTTGCGCAGCTGTTCGGGGCAGGAAGTCACCTTGGAGGCCGGACAGATGGGCATGTCGGCGAGGCGGTCGATGACTTCGTCGATGTGCATGCCGCGGGTGAAGCGGGCAATGGCCTTGAGGTTGCCGGGGCAGCCGCCCTTGGACTCGAAGTCGCGGATGGTGCGGGTGTTCTCGTCGATATCTATCATGAAGACCTTGGCGCAGACGCGCTCGGGATTGAAGACATACTGCATGGTTTCGCTCCGTAGAAAAAAGTGCTGTAGGCGTAAGGATAAGGCAAGGGGCGCGGCTTGGCAAGAGGAGGCCGAGAACAGTTGACGCCGCGCAAAAACGGCCTATCTTAGCGATGTCGCATACATCCTTTAAAAGAAAGGTCAGGATAATGGCTAGAAAGATAGTTCCCATCACTGTGCTGTCCGGCTACCTTGGCGCGGGCAAGACCACCCTGCTGAACCATGTGCTTTCCAATCAGGAGGGCTACAAGGTCGCTGTCATCGTCAACGACATCGGCGAGATAAACATCGACGCCTCCCTCATCGCCAAGGGCGGAGCCGTGGAGATGGAAGACGACAGCCTCGTGCCCCTCGAAAACGGCTGCATCTGCTGCTCCCTGAAGACCGACCTCCTTGAGCAGATCCTGAATCTCATCGAATCGAACCGCTTCGACTACATCCTCATCGAGGCTTCCGGCATCTGCGAGCCCATGCCCATCGCCCAGACCATCTGCCTCGGCGACGAGTCCCTGCCCAAGATATGCCGCCTCGACGGCATGGTCACCGTGGTGGACGCCCTGCGCCTCGTGGACGAATTCATGGGCGGCCAGAAGCTCGTGGACGAAGATCTCGAAGAAGAGGACATCGCCAACCTCGTCATCCAGCAGATCGAGTTCTGCTCCACCATCATCCTCAACAAGGTGGCCACGCTCTCCGAAGATCAGCTCGGCCTCATCCGCGCCGTCATCCGCCGCCTGAACCCCGCCGCCAACATCATCGAGACCAACTACGGCAAGGTGGACGTGAAGGACATCCTCGACACCGGCCTCTTCGACATAGAGCGCGTCGCCTCTTCCGTGGGCTGGGTGCAGGCCCTCGAACATGTGGTGGAAGAAGGCGTGCACGAGCATCATCAGGAATTCACGCCCTTCGGCCTGCAGAGCTTCGGCGACGTGGAAAAGTTCGATGCGTCAAACCACGACCATTCCCACTGCGACCACGAGCACGGCATATGCTCCTGCGGCCATCACCACGGCCCGGGGCAGGCCCACGGCGACGAGTACGGCATCAGCACCTTCGTGTACTTCCGCCGCGCCCCCTTCGATCAGGAGAAGTTCACCACGTTCGCCGACGAGTTCTGGCCCAAGAGCATACTGCGCTGCAAGGGCATCATGTGGTTCGCCGAAGAGCCGGACATGGCCTTCCTCTTCGAACAGGCCGGCCGCGAGATGACCGCCACCCCCTACGGCGAATGGGTGGCCTCCCTGCCCGAAGAACGCCAGGCCGAAGAACGCGCTCAGGACGAATCCCTCGAAAAGGAATGGGACGAAACCTACGGCGACCGCCAGCAGAAGCTCGTCTTCATCGGCCAGCATATGGACAAGGACGCCATCGCCGCCGCCCTGGACGCCTGTCTGGTGAAGTAAGAGAGAGTGTTTTGCGGGGGAGGGGGAAAAGACCTTTCGAGAAAGGTCCTTTTCCCCCTC
>JAFQPD010000014.1 GCA_017411945.1 Mailhella sp. | reverse complement strand
TCTATAAGGAAAAGGGCTGCGACAGCCTCCTCACCCTCGGCGGCGGCAGCTCCCACGACTGCGGCAAGGGCGTCGGCTTCCTCGTTGCCAACGGCGGCAAGATCCACGACTACGAAGGCGTGGACAAGTCCAAGAATCCTTTCCCGCCCTACGTTGCCGTGAACACCACTGCCGGCACCGCTTCTGAAATGACCCGCTTCTGCGTCATCACCGACACTTCCCGCAAGGTGAAGATGGCCATCGTGGACTGGCGCTGCACCCCCGGCGTGGCCATCGACGACCCCGACCTCATGATGGGCATGCCCGCCGGCCTCACCGCCGCCACCGGCATGGACGCCCTGACCCACGCCGTGGAAGCCTATGTTTCCATTGCCGCCACTCCCATGACCGACGCCTGCGCTGAAAAGGCCATCGAATACATCGCCCGCTTCCTGCGCCGCGCCGTGGCCAACGGCAACGACAAGGAAGCCCGTGAAGGCATGTGCTACGCCCAGTACCTTGCCGGCATGGCCTTCAACAACGCCAGCCTCGGCCACGTCCACGCCATGGCCCACCAGCTCGGCGGCTTCTACGACCTGCCCCACGGCTTCTGCAACGCCATTCTCCTGCCCCATGTGTGCGAATACAACCTCATCGGCGCCCGCCGCCGTTTCCGCCGCATCGCCCGCCTGCTTGGTGAGAACGTCGATCACCTGACTCTGGACGATGCCGCCCTCGCCGCTGTGAAGGCCATCAAGAAGCTCTCTGCCGACGTCGATATCCCCAGCGGCATCAAGGCCCTTGGCGACATGTTCGGCAAGCAGGTGAGCATGGACGATATCCCCACCATGGTCGCCAACGCCCAGAAGGACGCCTGCGGCCTCACCAATCCCCGCAAGATGAGCGATGCCGCCGTCACCGCCATCTACTGCAACGCCTGGTAGGAAAACTTTCCGGGCATCGGTCTCCCCGGTGCCCGGAAGCCTCGGATGCGGCTGGCAGGACAGCTGTTCCAGGACTGATTCAGGGACCGGCCACGACCGGAAAGAGCCCTTCTTGCGAGGGGCTCTTTTTTTGTGCCCTGCCTCAGGGGAAAGGGCTAGAAGAGGGGCACGGCCTGCGCTCTGCGGCAGTCGGCCGGGCTGTTCATGTTGATGAAGGCCCCTTCGTCCTGACAGGGGATGAGCGTTTGCCGAGTGCGGGGGATGGCAGAGAAGAGCCCCCAGTTCCCGGAGCGCAGGCTCTCTTCCATGAAGGGCAGGGCTTCCGGCTCGTAGACGGCGACCAGCGTTTCTACGCGGCCGTCCGCATGGACGAAGGCCGTGCGCAGGGGGAGCTCTCCGCCCGGGGCGGGCTTTTCCAATGCGCGGCGGCGTTCCTCCACAAGGCGGGAGAGCAGTTCCGCCCGCATGCGCGGCAGATCGCAGGAGAGGACGAGGACGGGCTCGCGCAGGGCGGCAAGGGCGGCCAGCACGCCGAAGAGGGGCGAGGATATCTCGTGCGGAGCGTCTTCCACCACGGCTGCGCCAGCGGGGACGCGCTCCCGCACTCCTGCGGCCTGGTCGGCCCGGCAGGACACGGCAAGGCGGTCCACTCCGGGCACGGAGCGGAGCAGGTCAAGGGTGCGCAGGAGCATGTCCTGCCGCTCTCCGGGCAGGATGAAGCGGCTTTTGTCGCTCCCGAAGCGCACGGAGCGTCCTCCCGTGAGAACGAGACCGGTCATCTTACTTGCCGAAGGAGCATTTGGGGAAGGTGCACACCGAACAGCCGAGGCAGAAGCCGCCTTCGCCGAGGCGGGCGAGCTCGGCGCGGGTGATGCGGCGGCCAGCCAGCAGGCGCGGGAGGATGAGGTCGAACACGGTGTTCTTGAAGAACAGGGCGCAGGCGGGCACGCCCATGACCTGCATGCCGCCGTTCTCCGTCTCTATGCGTCCTGTCATGGCCATGGTGCCGGGGAGCACGGGCATGCCGTAGAGCATGTCCGTGAGGCCGGCCTTGACGAGGGCGGGGCGCGTCACGTCGCCGGGGTCCACGGACATGCCGCCCGTGGTGACGAGCAGATCCACGCCTTTCTTTTTCATGGTCTCCACTTCCGCCACGATGCGCTCTTCGTCGTCGGGGACGATGGCGGAGTGGATGATGTCGCATCCGTAGAGCGCGGCCTTGCGGGCCATGACGGGCAGGAACTTGTCTTCGATGAGGCCGTTGAAGACCTCTGTGCCCGTGACGAGCACGCCCATGCGGGCGCGGCGCAGGGGAGTGACCGTGAACAGGGGCTCATCCCCCAGCACGGAGAGGGCCGCGCCGAAATGCTTCCTGTCGAGGAAGAGCGGTATGGCGCGGGTGCCCGCGAACTTCTTGCCTTCCTGCACCATGACGGCGTCCTGCCGGGAGGCGCACATAACGTCGGGCACAAGGTTGAAGCGTTCCAGCTTCTTCCAGTCCACGGTGAGCAGGCCGGAGCGTTCGGCCACGAAGTCTATCTTGCCTTCATGCGGAGGGAGGCCGTAGCGCACGCCCGGGCCAGCCATGCGGGCGGCGAAGGCTTCGGCGGCGGCGTTCTCGTGCACGGGGGCGTCGGGGAGGGCAGGGGCGTCCTCATCCTGCACGGCCACTTCGAAACGCCCTATCTGCTGGAGGCGGCAGAGATCGCCGGGGCTCACGGTCTGCCCGGCAGTGAAGGCCGCGCCCTTGAATTCTCCGGGCTCGATGCGCGTCATGTCGTGAGCGAGCTTTCTGCCCACGGCTTCCTCTGCGGGAACGATGCGCACTCCGGGAACGTTCGGGCTTTTCTGCGCCGTGTTCTTGCGGAAATAGTCTTCGCCCTGGCATCCCCGGCAGATAGGGCCGTTGTCCTTGGGGTAGCCTTCGCCGCAGATGGGGCAGACGGCGTAGCCGCTGGAATGCCTGTGGCCCAGCAGGGAGGAATCCACCGTGACTTCTTCCGCCACGCATACGGAGTCGCCGGCCTGCTCTATCTCGGCAAGGAGCTTTTCTTCGTCCTGCTCCTTCTTGGGCTTCAGCTTCATGAGCCAGCCGTAGTATTCGGGCCACGCCTTCAGCTTTTCAAGGGAAACGCTCACGCGCACGCCCTTGCCGTTGTGCTTGTCGTACAGGGTAACGGCGTAGCGGCCGAGGTCGCGCACCTTCAGCCAGTTGTTGCCCATGCTGCACAGGGAAAGGAGCTGAACGGCGTCGGGCAGGCATTTGCGGGTCTCGGATATGGCTTCGAAAAGCGTGCCTTCGGGCAGCCGGCTCTTGGCAAGGGCCACCATGTAGCCGCCAAGCAGGAGGCCGGGGGCGGCATAGCCGTGGAAACGTTCCGCGAGCTTTTTGAATTCTTCAAAACTGTAGTTTTCGATGTCCATATCTGAGTCCTGCGCATGAGGGAAAAAGATGCCGCACGGAGCATGCGAAACGACGCTCCGTGCGGCAGGGGATCACTTTATGCGAAGATCCTGTTTGTCGTTGTGGCAGGGGGTGCATCCTTCGTAGTTGCCGGTGGAGGAATGGCAGCCGAAGCAGGAATGGATGCTGTCGCGCTTATGGAAGGCCATGAATCTGCTCCGTTCATCTGAGGAGCGGCCCATGTCGGGGTGGCAGCCGGCAGAGGAGCAGGAGGTGTTCGGCGCCTTCTCCGCTCTGGGGCTGAAGTGGCAGATGAGGCAGCGCGGCAGGTGGTGGCAGGTGTCGCAGCCGACGCTCTTATGCTTTTCGTGGCTGAAGACGACGGAAAGATTCGGCGTATCCTCGGATTTGAGCACGAGTTCTTCCTTGGGGCCTTCAGCCCTGGTCTGGAAGCCCGGAGAGGCCTGCGCAGAGGCGCAGAGGGCCAGCGAGGCCGCGAGGGCAAGGGGGAGCATATATTTCATGAGTCCTCCGGGGGGAAGCATGGCTTCCGCGGGGATTATCCCGGCTTGGCCGGGTTAGAACTGATTCCAGAAGGCCGGATACAGGGGCGTGAGTCCACGCTCCGAAGCGGCAATGTCCAGATGCATGAGGCTGAGGGCGAAGGCGTCCATGTCCGGGCGGGCCTCGCGTTCACGCAGGTCTGCTCCGGTGCAGTAGCTCTTGCAGTGCGTGCACCATTCCACGCGTTCGCCGTGCGCCCCCCCGGCTTCGCGGAGCATTTCCAGCGTGCCTTCCTCTTCCTTGCCGCAGGCGGGGCATGTGCCGCGGCGGAAATGCCATTCCGTGCCGCAGAGCCCGCAGTGCAGATGCTTCCTGCCGCCGCCCCCGGAGGCGAAGGCGTTCTTCTCGTCGAAGATCTTCTCTTCGAGGTAGGATACGGAGGGGGCCGAACCGCAGACCGGGCAGAAGCCCTGCATCCACGAAGCCGGGCGTTCGTCCCACGGGGCGGGGCTGTCTTCGGGGCCGTAGTGGCTGTCCGGGCTTGAGGGCCACTGGCAGAGCACGGCGGCACGGACGACGGCGCCGAGCACGTTCTCCAGGGCGAAGGCCAGCGCCGGGGCGGGAAGCCCGGCCTCGGCGGCAAGAGCCTCAAGGGTTTCGGCGTCGCCGCCGAGCAGGGCGCGGGCGGCGCGCGGGGAGCCTTCGCCGGTCATGAAGAAGGGCATGAGCTTCGCGGCGTGCTCTTCCATGCCGGGCATGGCAGTGAGCAGGGGCAGGAGGCTCCTGGCCGCTTCCTGCATGGGCTGGGCCAGAAGGGAGAGCTCCGCCCTGTCGAGCAGGGGTTCCCCGGCCTGCGCCCGGGCGTCGTCCCAGTCGGGGAGGCGGAAGCCGCACTGCGCCACGGCCTCGGCGAGGCGGGCGGGCAATGCTCCGCGCATTTCCATGAGCGGGGCGAAGGCTTCGAGCATGGGCCGCAGGGCTGGGCGGCGTTCCATGGCTTCGGCAAGGGTCTCGGCGGGGCTGAGTCGCTTCATGCTGTCCTCTTGCAGTCCTTTTCGATGTTCGGTGGAAGGCTTAGCCGAAGCTGGCGTATTCGTGGTAATGTTCCGGCTCTTCAGCAAGAACGAAGAACACGCTCACCTCCGGCACGTCCAGGACGCGGGCCTTGGGGAAGCGTTTCTGAGCTTCGGCAAGGCGTTTCTTGGCGAGGGCGAGCATCTCGTCGCGTTCACCGAAGGCCATGGTGCCGGTGGGGCAGGTCTTGACGCACATGGGGGGCAGGCCGGCCTGCACGCGGTCGATGCACATGTCGCATTTGACGAGCATCTTCTTTTCGGCATCCCAGCGGGGGATGTTGTAGGGGCAGGACTTGATGACAGTCTTCACGCCCGCTTCGTCCATTTCCCGGCACTTTTCGGTAACGAGCACGGCGCCGGTCTTGGGGTCTTTTATCATGGAACCGGGAACGGCCTTGTTGGCCATGGTCACGCAGATGGGCTTGACGCAGTGGCGGCACTGGTCCGGGAAGAAGTTCCACATCACGCGGCCCTGGTCGTCGAGGTGTTCGTGGAAGCGGACGACTTTGAGGTTATAGGGGTTGAGGTCCGGCGGGTTCTGGTGCGAGCCGCGCTGCTTCGTGGCGTTGGCGGGCAGGTCGTGCCACTCCTTGCAGGCTATCTGGCAGCCTCGGCAGGCCGTGCACCTCGTGGTGTCTATGAGGAAGGCTTTCGGCATACATGTTCTCCTTGAGGCTGGGAGAGGGGGAGGAGCGGAACGCCCCTCGCCCCGTCAGGTTCAGGCTATCTCGGTGAGTCTGGCCGCCTTGCGGATGTTCACGCTGCAGGCCTTGAGTTCCGGGATGGTGGTATTCGGGTCGCAGGCTCCGATGGTGAGCCTGTTGGTCGAATCGCCGCAGCCGGGAGTGGTCCAGCCATAGGCGAAGGGCATGCCGATGAGGTGCACCGTGCGCCCCATGACCTCGAAGGGCCGGATGCGGATGGTGACCATGGCGATGGCTTCCACCGCGCCGCGCGGGCTTTCCACGATGACGCCGTCGCCGTTCTCTATGCCCTTTTCCCTGGCCAGCTCGTGGCTCAGTTCCACATAGAGCTGGGGCTCGGCTTCGAGCAGGTTGGGCACGGCGCGGGTCTCGCCGCCGCCGCACCAGTGTTCGGTGAGGCTGTAGGTGGTGAGCACATAGGGGAAGGCCGGATCGGCGGGTTCCGCCATCTTGTCGTACGCGCTCTTGTGGTACTTGTAGCACGGCGAACTGAGCTGGCTGGAGAACGGATGTTCCTTTATGGGCGTTTCCGCGGGCTCGTAGTGTTCGGGCAGGGGGCCGTCGGCAGGGGCGGTGGCGAAGAGCAGGCCGGTGCCGTCCGTCGTCATGATGAAGGGCTTCACGCCGCTTTCGGCCATGGGCGGCTGGGCTCCGTCGGGAGTGTCGCCCACCCACTTGCCGTCCTTCCATTCGATGACGGCGCGGGAAGGATCCCACGGGCGGCCGTTCAGGTCGACGGAGGCGCGGTTGTAGAGGATGCGGCGGTTCTGCGGCCAGCACCACGACCAGTTGGGGAAGATGCCGATGTTGGCCTGCATGGGCGTTTGCGAAGGGTCGCGCCGCTTGGACTTGTTGCCGTCTTCCTCGGTCCAGCTGCCGGCGTAGAGCCAGTTGAGGGACGAGGTGGAGCCGTCGGCCTTCAGCGCGGTGAACATGGGCACCTGCTGGCCCTTCCTGTACTTTTTGCCGTTGACCTCGCAGTCGGCCTCGAACTGGCCGTTGATGCGCCTTGCGATGTCAGATGCGTCGAACTTTTCATACCAGCGCATCTTGAGGAGCTGTTCGGGGCAGGCCCCGCCTTCTTCCTCGTACATCTTGCGCATGAGGTTGATGAAGGGCACCCAGAAGTTGCCGAAGCTGAGGGCCTCGCCTTCGGGCTCCACGGCCTTGTCGAACCACTGCAGCCAGCGGCCGCTGTTGCTGATGGTGCCTTCCTTCTCGATGCGGTGCGCCGAAGGCAGGAGGAAGACCTCGGTCTTGATCTTGCTCGGGTCCGCGCCGGGGCGGCGCCAGTTGTCGGAGGTCTCGGAGTTGTGGATCTCGGTGACGACCAGCCAGTCGAGATTGTCGAGGGCCGCGCGCATCTTATGGGTGTTGGGGAAGCTGTTCATGGGGTTCACGCCCATGATGAAGCCGCCGCGCATCTGGCCGTTGAACACCCTGTCCATGATGTACATGTAGGAGTAGTCTTCGCCGTCGGCCAGCTTGGGCAGGAGGCCGTAGCAGAAGTCGTTCTCGGGGGTGGCGCTGTCGCCGTACCATGCCTTGAGCAGGCTGGTCACATACTTGGGCCGGTTCTGCCACCAGTTCACGCTTCCTTCGACGAGGGAAACGGGAGTGTTGGCCTTGTGGTATTCGGCAAGGGTCTGCCACGAGGCCAGCGGGGCCTTGTGGTAGCCGGGGATGCTGTCGTAGAGCAGGGCGTGGTCGGTGGAGCCCTGAACGTTGGGCTCGCCGCGCAGGGCGTTGATGCCGCCGCCGGAAACGCCGATGTTGCCGAGCAGGAGCTGGAGTATGGCCGCCGAACGGATGTTCTGCACGCCTACGGTATGCTGCGTCCAGCCGAGGGCGTAGAGTATGGTGCCGGCCTTGTCGGGCCTGCCCGTTGCGCAGAAGGTTTCGTACACGCGCACGAGGTCGCGCTTGGACACGCCGGTGGTGTCGGATACCCTGTCCAGCGTATAGCGTTCGAAGTGCCTGCGTATCACGTTGAGCACGCAGCGCGGGTTCTGGAGCGTTTCGTCGCGCATGGGCGCGCCGGAGGGATCGCGCTCGAAGCTCCAGCTGCGCTTGTCGTAGCGGCGGGCGTCGGGGTCATAGCCGGTGAAGAGGCCGTCGGAGAAGCCGAAGCCCTTGGAGAGCACGAAGGCGGCGTTGGTGTAGTTCAGCACATATTCGCGGAACCAGCTGCCGGTTTCGAAGATATAGCGGATCATGCCGCCGAGGAAGGCGATGTCCGTGCCGGAGCGGAGCGGCACATGGAAGTCGCAGCGGGCGGACGTGCGCGAGAACTTGGGGTCGACGTGCATGAGCGCGGCCCCGCGTTCCTTGGCCTTCATTATCCACTTGAAAGCTATGGGGTGATGTTCTGCAGCATTGCTGCCCATGATGAGGATGGCATCGGAATTCTTGATGTCTATCCAGTGGTTCGTCATGGCTCCGCGGCCGTATGAAGCTGCCAGACCTGGCACCGTGGGGCTGTGTCAGGTACGGGCCTGGTGATCCTGATGGATCACGCCCAGGCCTTTGAGAGCTTGATGGATGACGGCGCATTCTTCATTGGAGG
>JAFQPD010000110.1 GCA_017411945.1 Mailhella sp. | reverse complement strand
GTTACCGGCGACACCGTCGGCGACCCCTACAAGGACACCGCCGGCCCTGCCGTCAACCCCATGATCAAGATCATCAACATCGTGGCTCTCCTGCTCCTGCAGGCCCTCGCCTAAGATGTAAGCTTTCGGCGGCGGGAGCTCCGGCTTCCGCCAGTCCGTCAGTATGAAGAAAGGCCGTGGAATTTTCCGCGGCCTTTTCCTTTTTAATTTGTTCTATCTATCTTGGATTTTCTAACCGAAAATCCGCTTAAAGGCAGGCTGACTATCCAGTCAGCCAAAGAATCCTTCGGGCGTAGACCTGACCGGAACGCGCTTCGTGAGCCTGCGGCTCTCTCAGCGGCGCTCCGCTGTGACATTCAGACCGCGCCTCGCCCACCACAGATGCCGACTTCCAGTCGGCGTGGGGTCGGCGCTCAAACCGCCGCTTTGCGGCGGCGCCTCCGGCGGGGTCAAGGACTTAAAACTCCGTATAGCTTCCACCCATAAAAGGCAATCTTAAGGCGGGCAGGGCGCGTTCGAGGAGCACGCCGTCGCGGTGAGGTATATCGTAGCCGTAGGTGACGCGCATGCCGAGCACCACGAACTGCACGGCGCGGTCGACTGCCACGGGCAGGCTGTCGCCAAGGAGCAGACTGCCCGTGAGCACGCTGGCGAAGGCGTCGCCCGTGCCGGGATAGAAGGCGTTCATGTGAGGCACTTCCACCTTCCAGAAGCGGCGGCCGTCATAGGCCACAGTCGCGAGGCTTCCCGGAGTCTCGGAAGGTGCGCTCGTGATGACCACGGCAGAAGGCCCCATGGAGGCAAGCTCGCGCAGGATATCCTTCAAGCCCTCTTCGCTGATATCGGGCCGGTACGGCTGGTCCAGCAGGAAGGACGCCTCGGTGAAGTTGGGCGTGATGATGTCGGCCTCGCGCACGAGGCGGCGCATGGCTTCCACCATTTCAGGCGTCTGCGTAGGGTCGAGCTGGCCGTTGTCGCCGAGGACAGGATCGACCACGGCGATGCCACCCGGAGCGCGGAACTCGCGGATGCACCTGCTGGCAAGCTCCGACTGGTCCGGGCTGCCGAGGAAGCCGGAATAAACGGCATCGAACTTCAGCCCCAGCGAAGCCCAGTGATCCATCATGGGCCCCATCTGATCGGTGAGGTCGAGGAAGGTGAAACCGGTCATGCCGCCGCCGGTCTGCGAGGAAAGCACAGCCGTGGGGAGCGGGCACACCTGTATGCCCATGGTGGCAAGTATGGGTATGGCTACGGTGAGCGAAGCTCTTCCGAAGCCGGAAAGATCATGGATGGCCGCAACGCGCAGAATGGGCACGTCCTTCATGGCTGCTCCTTTGCCGCTCATGCGGCGTGGATTGATATTCCCACTCTATGCGCAAACGTTCCGGCTGTCACCCGCCGAAAACGAACTTTAAAATTTCTTTCCCCTTAATTTTCCTTGCCGAGAACGCCCGGCTGGCATAAAAAGAAAGGCGCGCCAGCGAAATAATACTGCTGCGCCTCCGTGCAGAAGAAGCCTGCTTAAGCTTGACTAAGAGCCCAAGGCAGGCTATACCAACTTGTTCCAATTTCAGTAAGGAGACCTCGTGTCATGAAGAGAACTTACCAGCCCAGCAAGATCAGCAGAAAGCGCACCCACGGCTTCCGTGCCCGCATGGCTACCCCCAACGGCCGCGCCGTCATCAGCCGCCGTCGCGCCAAGGGCCGCAAGACCCTGTCCGCCTAATCAGGCGGTGCGCTTCCCAAGTCTCCGCCTGCGGGGATTTGGTCAGACAATGCAAATGTTTAGGGCGCGGCGTTACGCAGCGCCCACATTTTGCGTTTAAAAACCGGAAGCGCAGCAGGAAAAGCCCGTGTCACTGACCTGGCCCAGAGAACGGCGCATCACCCGTCGGGCGGAGTATACCGCCTGCTACGACGGAGGTGAACGCCGCTACACGAAGTATTTCGTCGTATTCGCCCGCAGCTCCGAAGAACTCGGAAACGGGCGTCTTGGTCTTGCTGTGACCAAAAAATGCGGAAATGCCGTTGCCAGGAACCGCATAAAGCGAGTCCTGCGCGCCTTCTTCCGCCTGCATCAGCATGAGATGCCCTGCATGGACATCGTCGTCACGCCCAAGAAGCATCTGCGTGCCGACAAGTTCTGCCTCGCTCTCGCCGAATCCGAACTTCTGCCGCTCTTCGGCGAGCTCTCCGCCCCTTCTTCCGCGGAGACCCCCGCCGCCAATCCCACGGAGGGCGCGGCATGACTCTCGCACAGCGGCTCCTCATCCTGCCCATACGGTTCTACAAGCGCTGCATCTCGCCGCTGTACCCGCCCTGCTGCCGTTTCTACCCTTCCTGTTCCACCTACGCCATTGAAGCTATCGAGGTACATGGCCCCGTAAAAGGCCTGTGGCTCGGTTTTCGGCGCATCCTGCGCTGCCACCCGGGCAATCCGGGCGGATTCGATCCTGTGCCCCCCCTCTCCAACGCTCATCCCTCTGCGAAAGCAGACTCTCAGGAACGTCATGGATAACCGTCGCCTCATTCTCGCTATCGTCCTCGCTGTCACCATCATGTTCGGCTGGCAGGTCTTTGCCGAACACATGGGCTGGATAGAGCCCACCCCCGTCACTGCCGTGACCGAACAGCAGGCCGCCGCTCCCGCCGAAGAAGCCAAGCCCGCCGAAGTCAAGCCCATCGCTCCCATCGCCCAGTTCGTGCCCTCCGAAGGCCGCGAAGTGCATGTGGACACCCCCCTCTACGAAGCCGTTTTCCACTCCGGCGGCGGCGTGCTCCAGTCCTTCAAGCTGAAGAAGTACGACTCCTCCATCGTTCCCGGTTCCGACTACTACAACATGGTCTCCCCTGCCGCCGCTACCGTGGCTCCCATGGGCCTGCTCGTGAACGGCCAGCCTTCCTGGAACATGGGCCAGTGGAGCTTCAGCGGCTCTGATGTGAAGCTTGAAAACGGCACCGCCACCCTCACCTTCCTCGGCGACCTCAACGGCGTCCGCATCCAGCGCGACATCACCTTCCATGCCGACACCTACCTCATGGATGAGAAGGTCACCCTCATCGATCCTCAGGGCAACCCTTCCGCCCGCGTGAGCTACAGCCTCGGAGCTACTGACCTCAGCAGCGAAAGCAACTACGACATGATGAACATGGCGTGGAACATCAAGGGCAAGCTCGACTACGACGGCGACGTGGAAGACCTCACCAAGCAGGGCGTCATGCAGAGCGGCGAGATCTACTGGGCCGGCCTCATGAGCAACTACTTCCTTTCCGCCGTGCTCCCCGAACAGGGCCGCACCGCCGTGTTCAAGGGCCGCATCAACGAAGGCGGCGTGTGGCGCGGCGCTGTGGAAATGCAGGACGTGAAGCTCGAAGCCGGCAAGCCCGCTGAGCTCAAGGCCAGCTGGTGGATCGGCCCCAAGACCCGCGACCTGCTCGCCTCTGCCCCCAACGACCTTTCTTCCTCTGTGGACCTCGGCATCTTCAGCTTCATTGCCATTCCCATGCTGAAGCTCCTCGAATGGATGCAGGCCTACATGGGCAACTGGGGCTTCGCCATCATCGCCCTGACCATCCTCATCAAGGTCGTCTTCTGGCCTCTCTCCCGCAAGAGCTTCAAGTCCATGGAGAAGATGAAGCAGCTCCAGCCCATGATGAAGCAGATCCAGGAGAAGTATAAGGACGACAAGCAGGCCATGCAGCGCGAAGTGATGCAGCTGTACAAGACCTACGGCGTCAATCCCATGGGCGGCTGCCTGCCCATCCTCGTCCAGCTCCCCGTGTTCGTGGCCCTGTATCAGGCCCTCCTGAACTGCATCGAACTGCGCCACGCCTCCTTCATCACCTACCTTCCCGGCACCGACCTGCTCTGGCTGGCCGACCTTTCCGTGAAGGACCCCTTCTACATCACTCCCCTGGTGATGGGCGCCACCATGTTCCTGCAGCAGTGGCTCAGCCCCGCCATGGGCGACCCGCAGCAGCGCAAGATCATGATGATCATGCCCGTGGTCTTCACCGTGATGTTCATCAACTTCCCCTCCGGCCTCGTGCTTTACTGGCTCTGCAACAACGTGCTGTCCATCGCCCAGCAGGCCTGGACCCTGCGCAACAAGTAGCAGGTCGGCAATATGAACGACTCCAAAGAATTCCTGGGGAAGACGCTGGATGCCGCCATTGCGGAAGCCTGCGCCTACTATGACGTCCCCAGAGAAAAACTTGAAATCGATATCATCGAAGACGCCAAGACCGGCATCTTCGGCATAGTGGGAGCGCGCAAGGCCAAGATCCACGCGCGCCTCGCCACCCTGCCGGATTTCATGCAGCTTGGCTTCTCCTCCCCCAAAGCCGAACGCGAAGGTCGCCGCAGCCGCAAGGACCGCCGCCGCGAAAAGCCGGAAGAAGCCGCGCCTGTCTGCGTCGAGCAGGATCAGCCTGCAGAATCCGGCGAGATGAAGCTCGAAAGCCCTGTGCTCGAAAAGGTAGAAGCTTTCTCTGCCGAGCCCGCGGCTCCCGCTGTCGAACCTGCTCCGGCGGAGTCCGCATCCAGCGCCGATGCGGACAAGAATGAACCCGCAGAAGAAGGCGAATCTGCCCGCGGACGCCGCGGACGCAAGGAACGCCAGCCGCGTCAGCCCCGCCGAGAATCCGCCCCTCGTGAAGAGAAGTCGGAAAAGGCCGAAAAGGCTGAACGCGTCGACGACGGCTCCGATATGGAAAGCACCCTGCCCCGCATCCCTCTGTCCGAGCTGGATCAGGACATGCTCTCTGGCACTGTGCGCACAGTCATCAGCACCCTAGTCGCTCCCATACTCGACATGCCCGTGGAAGACGTCGAACTCAGCATCGAGGTCGGCGAAGACCGCGTCCAGGTTTCCGTGAAGAGCGAAGATACCGGTCTGCTCATAGGCCGCGACGGCCAGAACCTTGCCGCTGTGCAGTACCTGGCTTCCCGCATGATCACTCGTGCCATGGGCTCTCAGGTCCGCGTACAGGTGGATGCCGGCGACTATCATGTCCGTCAGGATTCCCGCCTGCAGGAACTGGCTCTCTCCCTCGCCGAGAAGGTGAAGGCCACCGGCAAGGTGCAGACCACCCGCCCCCTCAGTGCCTACCAGCGCCGCGTCATCCATCTGGCCCTTCAGAATGACCCCGAAGTGCAGACCCGGAGTTCCGGCGAAGGCGCTTTGAAGCATGTGGTCATACTCAAGCGCAAAGACTAGCAACTCCGGCCCGCCCCGCGTTCCGTACGCAGAGCGGGCCTCTTACAAAGCCCATACGGGCAAGGAGACCCGAATGAACAAGCCCAGCGTCGGCCTCGCTCCTGAGGGAGCCCCTATCATCGGCCTTCTCACCGTCCTCACTCTGTTCACCGCCGTGCTCGGCTGGTGGCCCGTCACTCTCGTCGCCTTCGTGCTTCTCTGGTTCTCCGTGCACTTCTTCCGCGACCCTGAACGCGTCGTTCCCCAGGAAGAAGGCCTCGGCGTGAGCCCTGCCGACGGCAAGGTCATCCGCATCGAGCCCCGTGTCGATCCCATGGACGGCGAGACCAAGACCTGCGTCTCCATCTTCATGAACGTGTTCAGCGTGCACGTTAACCGCGCCCCTGTGTCCGGCACTGTGACCGGCGTGCGCTACTGGCCGGGCAAATTCCTCAATGCCGCCTGGGACAAGGCTTCCACCGACAACGAACGCTGTGCCTGGCAGATGAAGGACGAAAAGGGAGCTGACTGGACCTTCGTACAGATAGCCGGCCTCATCGCCCGCCGCATCGTTCCCCATGCCGAACAGGGCGACCAGCTCAAGCGCGGCCAGCGCTTCGGCATGATCCGTTTCGGTTCCCGCGTTGACGTCTATCTTCCTGAAGACTATAATCCTGCTGTTTCCATCGGCGATCAGGTCTTCGCAGGCCAGACCATTCTTGCCAAGAAATCCGACGACTAAAGCGAGGTAGACATGCGCGACCCGAAGAAACCAGTGGCACGCGGCTTCTATATCCTGCCGAACCTCTTCACCACCGGCAGCCTGTTCTGCGCCTTCTACAGCATCATCCTGTCCTTCCAGGGGCAGTTCGATCTGGCCGCCTGGGCCATCCTCTGCAGTGCCCTGCTCGATGGCTGCGACGGCAAAGTCGCCCGCCTCACTGGCACTGCCTCGCAGTTCGGCGTGGAGCTCGATTCCCTCGCCGACAACGTGGCCTTCGGCGTAGCTCCCGGCATGCTCGCCTACGCCTGGCAGCTGCATAACTTCGGCCGCCTCGGCCTTGCCATCGCTTTCCTGTACTGCGCCTGCGCCTCTCTTCGCCTTGCACGCTTCAACGTGGGTGTTTCCACCACCTCGAAGCGTTTCTTCGTGGGACTCCCCAGCCCGGCTTCCGGCTGCGTCATGGCCTGCTTCGTGCTGTTCATGCCGTATTACCCGACCTGCCTCGAAGCCATCCTGCCCGGTCTCACCCTGGTGATAGCGGCCATTGCTCCCCTGCTCATGGTGAGCCGCGTGCGCTACTTCTCCTTCAAGGAATTCGGCTTCGTCAAGGCGCACCCCTATCAGACCATGGTGGCCACTCTGCTCGTTGCCAGCATGATCTTCTCCATGCCGCGCCTCTTCTTCTTCCTGCTGCTCATCGCCTACATCATCTCCGGCCCTGCCTATACTCTGTATATGCGCCGTCAGGGCAAGGTCTTCGACCCTGAAGCCGCCGATGCCGCGAAAGCCGCCGCAAAGGCCTCCAAGTAGGCATTTTCTGTTGCATAAGGAAAGCCGCTCCATCGTCAGATGAAGCGGCTTTCTTCGTTTAACTTGCCAGGATGATCTTCTTGCCGGGAAATATAAAAGGCCGCTCCCCTGTGAGAACGGCCTTGTTCTGTCTGCCGGAGAGGGCCTCCGAAGCCCGTTTATTCCAAACCCAGCTCCTGCCTCAGCGCATCTACTCCATCGCCCGTAGCAAGGCTTACCGCGTACATATCACGCACTCCGGCATTGCGGAGAAAGCGTTCTGCACGGGCCACATTTGCTTCCGGGAGGTCCGTCTTCGTAATGACACCGATGACTTTCCTATTGAACATGGCGTCAAGCGAGGGAGCTATCTGGCACGTCGTGCGGGTGGCATCCTGCACGAAAATGAGAATATCGCAGTGAGCAGATGCCGTGATGAGCGCAGGATACCAGCGGCGGTTTTCAAGGAACTCGCTGGGCGTGTTCACAAAATCGCCATGGTGATCCACCGCAAAAACTTTGCGAGGGCGATAATCGGAACGGGAGAGGATGCGAATGAGCGTGCTCTTACCGGAACGCCATTCGCCAATGAGCATGACGCGGGGCATGTCAGGAACGAGTCATCTCGACAGAGGCGTAATGGAGCACGCCGTCAAAATAGGAAATGACGGCTTTGAGAGCCGATTCCACGCTGGAAACATCGCCCACGATGAGCAGAGAGCCGCCGAAGCGGTCGAGGAAGCCGATATCGACAGAGCCGGACTTGGTCGCGATATCAGCCGCGATGATGACGCCTTCGGAGGGCGTGATGGTAAGGATGCCGAGAGCGTCGCTCACGTCATCGTCAAGGCCGAGCTTCATATAGATGCCGCGGTTGGGGCTGGCAATGACATGGGCGAGCGTGATCTGTTTGCCGGGAACGTATTCCTGGATGACGCGCTGCTTCGGTTCGTTGCTGAGAATGCCCATATGCTCGGCCTCGGAAAGAAATATGGCGGGAGAAGCCTCCTGCGTTCAGGAAGCTCCTCCCGGGATCGGCTTTTAGCCCAGCAGCTGTGCCTTGAGTTCGGCGCTGGGGGAAGGAATGACGATATGGCTGAGCACGGGGCCGGAAGCGTCGCTGTTGACCACTTCCACGCCGGCGTCCACCGAAGCGCGCACGGAGCTGACTTCGCCAGTCATGACGATGAAGGCCTTGCCGCCGAGACCGGCAGCGAAACGCAGTTCGATGAGCTGGACCTGACCGGCCTTGGCGGCAGCATCGGCAGCGATGATGCAGGAGGCAGTGGTGCAGGTCTCGATGCAGCCGAGAGCATTGATGCGGGGGCAGACGGCAGTGCCGTTCATGGCCGGGATGACGCTTTCATGCACGGAGGGGATGACAAACCAGTCAACCACCATGTCGCGGCCGATAGCGCGGCCGGCTTCAACGGAGCTCTTCACGGCACCGGTATCGCCGGTGACGATGACGAGGTAACGACCGGGGCAGGTGGGGCGGGCGAGGACGAGCTGGACCTCGGCGGCCTTCACCATTTCGTCGGCAACATGCAGGCCGGCGCTGATGCTGTTCAGTTCAACACAGCCGATAGTACGAAGTTTCATCTAATATATCCTCACGCCTTGATGGTTATGATGCCGTTTTCAACGGACTCGACCACGCCGCTGATGCTGGCGTGCACTCTAGCACCCATGGCCTTATCCGGGATCTCGCCGATAAGGTCGCCGCACTGCACATGCTGGCCAACGCTGACCACGCATTCGGCAGGAGCGCCGATATGCTGGCGGAGCGGGATGCGCACAGTGCCGGGAGTGAATTCGCCCACATAGGAAGGATGGGTGTCGAATTCAACGATGTCGAGGCGCTGGATCAGGCGGGAAGTAGGCACGCGGCGTTCTTCACGGAATTCGCTGGCTTCGGGAGTACCGGTGGCCACCCACTTCACGCCGTTCTGCATGAGGACGCGCTTGATCTGAGCGTTGACTTCGCGGGGGGAGACGCCCATGGGGCAGGCGAACTTTTCGCAGATGCCGCATTCGGAGCAGAGCAGGGCTTCCTTGGCCTGTT
>JAFQPD010000109.1 GCA_017411945.1 Mailhella sp. | reverse complement strand
CACGGCGAGGATGAGGTCGTGGAACTCGTGGCCGAGGTCTTCGGGCTTCTGAGCCACGGCCTTCTCGCCGAGCAGAGGCAGGGAGGCCTCGCAGGCGCGGAACTCCACGCCGGCCGCGCCCAGCTTCGCGCCAACCATGGGCAGGAAGCGTCCGGCCACGGCCTCGTGCACCAGCAGGCATTCCAGCGCGTTGCACACGCCGGGGCGCTGGACCTTGCCGTTATAGACGATCTCGGCGGCCTGTTCGAGGTTCGCGCTCTCGTCGATGAAGGCGTGGCACACGCCCATGTAATGCTTGAGCACGGGCATGGTGGCCTGGCTGGTCACGGCGCGCACCAGCGTTTCGCCGCCGCGCGGGATGAGCACGTCCACATATTCCTCGAGCTTGCACAGGGCGGAAACGGAATCGTGCGAGGTGATGTCGATGAACTGCACCGCGCCCTCGGGCAGGCCGGCCTCGGCAAGGGCTTCGCGCAGGAGGCCCGCCAGCGCGACGTTGGAGCGCAGGGCCTCGCGGCCGCCGCGGAGCATGACGGCGTTGCCCGCCTTGAGGCAGAGGATGGAGGCATCCACGGTGACGTTGGGCCGCGCCTCGTAGATCATCGCCACCACGCCGAGCGGCACGCGCATGCGGCCCACCAGCAGGCCGTTGGGCCTCTGCCACTGGGAGTCCATCGCGCCCACCGGGTCGGGGAGCTGGGCGACGTAGCGGCAGGCCCCGGCCATGTCCGCGAGTATGGCGGGGGTGAGGCGCAGGCGGTCCATGCGGGGGGCGTCGACTCCGGCGGCCTCGGCGGCGGCGAGGTCTTCGGCGTTGGCGGCCATGATGTCGTCCGCGCGGCTCTCGATGAGCGAAGCCAGCGTTTCAAGGGCGAGGTTCTTGGCGGCAGGGCTGGCGGCGGACATGCGGCGCGAAGCCTCGCGAGCCTTGCGCCCGGCCTCGCGCACGGCTTCGAATATCTCTTCAGTGCTCAGGCCGGCGGGCTGGGCGGGCGCGCTGGCTGCGGAGGGCTGCCCCCCGCCGAAAATATTGCGGATGAGGCCGCGAAGGCCGCTTGCTTTTTCCATGGATCTCTCCTTCGTTCAGACTTGCATCCTTTAATATATGCCGCCGGGGCCCGCCGCGCAAGGGGCAAGGCCGCCAAAGCGGCCCTTTGCCGGATAAAAAGGAACAAAAATGGTCACGCCAGCTCCGGGAAACATTTTGAAAGGGAAAAGGATGCGCCAGAAGCCGCTTTTCTTTTGACATTTATGTCAAACTCTACTAGCGTCCTTCCATTGGCGCACAATGTCGCCCCCACAGGAAATCCACTCCAGCAGGAGAAATGTCATGGCCCAGCGTCCTACCATCCAGAAGCCCACCCCCCTTTCCGCTCCCGTTTCCCGCCCCGGCACCGACCCCATCATGGGAGGCGGTTCCGACCCTGTCATGGGCGGCGTGAACATCCCCCAGTTCACCAAGGAAATGCAGGCCGAGATCAGCCCCGAAGCCGCCCCCCTCTGGAATTTCGTGTCCAACCACGCCCCCAAGATAGCCGCCGGCGTGGTGAGCCTGGTGGTCGTCATCCTCGCCATCGCCGGCTGGCAGTGGTACGTCGAAAAGAACCTGCGCGAGGCCCAGGGCCAGCTCGGCCGCGTCATCTCCATCCAGGATGCCGCCCGCCGCGCCGGAGAGCTGGAAAAGTTCATCGCCGGAGCCCCCTCCATGCTCGTGACATCCAGCACTCTCGAGCTCGCCACCACCGCCATGGAACTTGAGGACTACGCCAAGGCCGCCGCCTGCTACGAAAAGGTAGCCGCCGCCGAAGGCGACAGCCCCCTCGGCTTCTCCGCCAGCATGGGTCAGGCCCAGGCCCTCATGCACGCCGGCAAGTACGCCGAGGCCCGCGCCATCTTCGAAGCCGTGGTGCTGAACGCCCCCGCCAACGTGAAGGCCGCCATCCACCAGCAGAGCGCAGAAGCCGCCGAAGCCGCTGGCGACAAGGCCGGCGCCGTCGCCTCCCTCGAAAAGGCCATCAGCTCCCTCGCCCCCACCGATCAGGAAGGCGCCGCGTTCTTCCGCGCCCGCATCGCCCTGCTCCAGAAGTAGGCGGAGGGCATCATGCCTCACTCGTACGACCTCACCCCGAACAGCGATGTGAGCCCCTGGCTGGAGACCCTGCGTCTCATGGCCAGCGAGATGGGCCCCAAGCGCCCCTTCCAGGCCAGCCTCACCTCCCTGCTCCACAAACTCTCGGAAAGGCACGGCTTCCTTCGCCCGCACCTCGTCCTCTTCGACCCGGAGACCGGCATGCTGCGCCTCAGCCTTGCCGACGCCCAGCCCCGTGAGAAGCACGGCGGCTACGCGCCCGGCGTGGGCGTCACGGGCCAGGTCTTCGCCACGGGCCGCTCCGTCATCGTGGAGAAGCTGAAAGGCGACAAGCTCTTCCTCAGCCTGCTCTTCGAACGCAGCGAAGAAGAGATGGAACGCCTCTCCTTCATCTCCGTGCCCATCCTCGCCCCCATGGGCGAAGGCCCCTTCGCCGCGCGCGAGGTCATCGGCACGCTGAACGCCGACGCCGTCTTCGTCTCCCGCGAGGACCTCGAACAGCGCCGCGTGTTCATGGAGGTGGCCGCCGCTATGATAGCCAACGAGGCCGCCTATCTGCAGGAAGACCTCGGCCGCCAGCGCCGCCTGCCCGCCTCGCGCGGGGAATCCGGCCCGGGCGAGGCCGATGCCTTCGTCGCCCAGTCCAAGGTCATGCGCCACATCCTCGAACAGGTGGCGCACCTGGCCCAGGGCCGCGCCCCCGTGCTGCTCTGCGGCGAGCCCGGCGTGGGCAAGGAACGCCTTGCCGAACGCATACACGCTTCCAGCCCCCGCAGCGACGTGCCCCTCGTGGTCTGCCACTGCGGCACCATCCCGCCGGAGCGCATACTCAGCGAGCTCTGCGGCTACCAGAAGGGAGCCTTCCTCGGCGCCATGCAGACGCAGAAGGGCCTCTTCGAACAGGCGAACACGGGCACCATCTTCCTCGACGCAGTGGACGCCCTCACGCCCCCCGCACAGGAAGCCCTGCTCCGCCTCGCGAAGGAGCACCGCGTGCTCCGGCAGGGCGGGACCGACCCCGTGCCCGTGGACGTGCGCATCATCGCGGCCACCAGCGCATCGCTCGAATCGCTGGCGGAACAGGGCCGCTTCTCCCGCGAGCTCTACGAACGCCTGAGCGCATGCTCCCTGCATGTTCCGCCCCTGCGCGAACGCCGCGAAGACATAGTCCCGCTGGTCGAGCATCTGCTCGAACGGCTTTCCGGCAGCGGCGAGGAACAGATAAAGCGCATATCCTTCCCCGCGCTTGAGCTCATGACGCGCTACTTCTGGCCGGGCAACATCTCCGAGCTCACCAGCGCGCTCCAGCGTGCGGCACAGTACTGCGAAGGCCACGTCATCCGCGCCGGCGACCTCCCCCCTTCGCTCCAGACGGCCGAAAGCTCCGCCACGGAAGCCGGGCTCTCGCTTGGCGACGCCGTGACCCGCTTCGAGAAGGAGATGCTGGTGGACGCGCTCATCAAGGCCGGCGGCAACATGCTCAAGGCCGCCCGCGACCTGAAGTCCAGCTACCGCATCGTGAACTACAAGGTGAAGAAATACGGCATAGACCCGCATCAGTTCGTCTACAAGAACCGCAGCCTCTAGCCTGCTGGAACAGCGCGGAACGCCCCGCCATTCCTCAAACAGCAAAAGCCCGGCCTCGAAGAAAGGCTGGGCTTTTTGCGTTTGCGCAGCCGGAGTGAGGGAGCCGCCGGCAGCGGAAAAGGAATGACGGCATTGCGGGCCGGATGCGGCTCCGGCCCCTGCGGGCTTTCGCAGGCATACTGCGGCCTGCCCGCGGCGGGCGGCAGAGCCCGGCGTGCGCCGCGCTCCTGCAGGCCGGGGCTACTGGAGCAGGGAAAGCTGGCGCGAATTCTGGCGGCGGCGCGGCATGCGGTTCACGGCAAGCGGCGTGTTCTCAAGGGCTTCGGCCTGTTCGGCCAGAGCTTCGAGGTTGCTGCATGCGAGGGCCATGAGGGCAGGGGTGAAAGTTTCGGAGCTGAGGGAGCCGAGGAAGGAACGCACACTGCGGATATCGTCGCTCATAGCCATGATAGATCTCCTATAAAGACAGGGATTGATTTTTTCATTGAGTGCCACCCTGTGCACGATTCCCTTTTTGCACTTTGCGTTTATTTTGTCAACTAAAAGTTTATATTTTTCTCAAGAATTAATTTTTTAATTTTTGGTTGACTTTGGAGATGCCTTCCTCTAAACCAAATGCATGAACAACGCTACGCCAGAAACTCTCGATCGTCTGCTTCAGGGCGCCGGACTCCGGCGCGACAGCCAGCTCGCCGAACTGCTCGGGGTCTCCCCGCAGGCCGTGAGCCAGGCGCGCCGCAAGGGCCGCATCCCTGACGGCTGGGTTCTCAAGGTGGCCGCACAGTTCGGCCTTTCCACGGACTGGATATTCTTCGGGAAGGGGCCCGGCGCCGTTCCTGCCGGGGCCGCGGCTCCCGCTTCGGCCAAGGAGGATGCGCAGAGGCTCGAGACGGACCAGCGCCGCCTGCGCGGCCGCAGCTTCTTCGGGGAAGTTCCTGCCGGAACGGACGACAGCATCGACATCGTCATGGTCCCGCTTGTGAGCGCGCGCCTTGCAGCAGGCCGGGGCAGCCTGGAGACCGACGGCGAGGTGCAGTCCTACTTCTCCTTCCGCTCAGACTGGCTCTGCCGCAAGGGCGACCCTGAGAAAATGGTGCTCATGAAAGTCTGCGGCGACAGCATGGAGCCCGACATCCGCCACGGCGACATGGTCCTCGTGGACCAGAGCAAAACGCAGATCTACGGGCACGCCATCTATGCCATGGGGATAAATGAAGAAATTTATGTGAAACAGGTGGAGACCCTGCCCGGAGGCACGCTCGTCCTGCGCAGCCGCAACCCCGAATACGAACCTATCCGCGTCGACCTCCGCGGCGACCTCGCCGACTCCGTGAGAGTGATAGGCAGAGTCATTTGGTGCTGTAGAGAGATATGAGTTTACGGGGAAGGGGGAGAAACCTTTCTGAAGAAAGGCTCTCTCCCCCTTCCCCGAACCCCATCCCCCTCTTCCAAAGACTTTTGATTGGAGAACTCCTGGTTTATGCTGTTGTGGCAGGCATTGCCTTCGCTATTGCGGCAGTTGGGATATATGCGGCGCGCAGGAGTCATGGGTGAT
>JAFQPD010000108.1 GCA_017411945.1 Mailhella sp. | reverse complement strand
GATCGAGGCCCCTGTCCTTGCTGATCTGTTCGATAGCTTTCTTCAGTTCCAGACTCATGTTTTACTTACCTCCGCCTTTGCCGGACGCCTTCTTGGCGTTCTTTCCGGCTCCGGGCTTGCTGGTGTCGGGGAAAATATGGATGAGGCGCGCCTTCTTCACCATGTCCCAGCGGATGGAAACATCGGTGGGGGCGGGCTTTTCGCCTTCGGACTGGGAGAGCAGGACTTCCACGGTGAAGCGGTCGCCCTCGACGGCCTTGAGCGGGCCCTTGAACTTGCGGCGGCCGGCGATCTCGGGATGGGGATCGAGCAGGGAAACGTCGATATCGCGGCCGACATAGGGCTTGAGCTGGGCGGGTTCGAAGAACATACGTTCGAAGCCGGGGGAAGAAACTTCCAGCACCCAGGCGTCGGCGAACACTTCGTCCACTTCCAGCGCCAGGCCGACGAGGCGGGAAATGTCGGCGCACTGGTCGATGGACACGCCTTCGAGCACACCGTCTTCGCCGCTGCCTTCTTCAGCTCCGGAGGCATGGGCTTCGGGAGTGGCATCGACATAGATGCGCACCGTGGCGCGGCCGCCGGACACCATTTCGATGCCCCAGATGGCCAGCCCGAAAGAGGCGGCTACAGGTTCAGCCGCTTCGCGCACACGGCGCATGATCTGATCAGGAGAGAGACCTTTACCCATGGATACTACCTTTATCATAAAAAAATAGGGAGGCCTTCTTCGGGCCACCCTACCAGACCGCCTTTGCGGTTCAGTGAGATGTGCAGAAAACTGAAGCCGGAACCCGGCTCGCAACCTTCCGCTGCGTTCCCTTTATACTTTGACATGGGCGCGCTGTCAAGGCAGGGCTTCCGCCCTTTCTGCACAAAAAAAAATCTGGCCTGCAGATAACCCGCGCCGTCTCTGGAATCTTTTCCGGTGAGATTTCTCTAAGCTATTGTTCTTTTCGGAACTCAGCTTGCCCTGAATCGGCAGACGGGCTATTTTAGAACTGCCTTTCAGGGGAAGGGCTTCGGCCCTTGCCTTTTTCTTTTTTTCCCCTCTGAAATGCCGCCGCTATAAACAACACCTTTTTATTCAATATTTCCAAGTTGTTAGGAGAAACCATGATACGCTTCATCAGAAAACGAGATTCTCGAGTCGTCACTTTCGACATCTCCAAGATCGATGAAGCCATCTTCCGTGCAGCCAAGGCGCAGGGCGGCACCGACCGCACCATGTCTACCCATCTGGCCAATCAGGTCCTTGATATCCTTGAAGCCGAAGGAAACGACACCCCTGACGTGGAACATGTTCAGGACCTCGTGGAAAAGGTGCTCATCGAAAACGGCCACGCCCGCACGGCAAAGGCTTATATCCTCTATCGCAACGAGCGCACCCGCGTCCGCGAAATGAAGACCCGCCTCATGAATACCCTGAAGGACCTTTCCTTCACGGACGCCAAGGACTTCGACCTCAAACGCGAGAACGCCAATATCGACGGTGACACCCCCATGGGCACCATGCTCCGCTACGGAAGCGAGGCGGCCAAGGCCTTCTACAAGAACTACCTGCTGGCCCCTGAGTTCACCCGCGCCCATGAGGAAGGCGACATCCACATCCACGACCTCGACTTCCTTTCTCTGACCACCACCTGCTGCCAGATCGACATCAAGAAGCTGTTCACCAACGGCTTCAACACCGGCCACGGCTACCTGCGCGAACCCGGCAGCATCCAGACGGCCAGTGCCCTTGCCTGCATCGCCATCCAGTCCAACCAGAACGACCAGCACGGCGGCCAGAGCATCCCGAATTTCGAATACGGCCTCGCTCCCGGCGTCGCCCGCAGCTTTATTAAGAATGTGGACCTCGCCCTGGACATGCGCGATGCCTCCCAAGAGTTCCGCACCGAAGTGAAGCAGGCTCTCAAGGGCCGCGCCTTCCCCACCGGCGAGTACTCTTCCTTCAAGTCCATCCTCTGTGAGGAAGGCCTTGCCTTCGTGCGCGAACAGCTCGCCCGCGAGCTTTCCGCCGACGAAGCCGAACGCGTCATCGAAAAGGCCATAGCCAAGACCGACCGCGACACCTATCAGGCCATGGAGGGCCTCCTCCACAACCTGAACACCATGCACAGCCGTGCCGGCGCCCAGGTGCCTTTCAGCTCCATCAACTACGGCACCGACACCACGCCAGAAGGCCGCATGGTCATCAAGAACACCCTGCTTGCCGAAGATGCCGGACTGGGCAACGGCGAAACGCCCATCTTCCCCATCCACATCTTCAAAGTGCGCGACGGCTACAGCTTCAACCCCGAAGACCCGAACTACGACCTCTTCAAGCTGGCCTGCAAGGTTTCTGCCAAGCGGCTGTTCCCGAACTTCTCCTTCATGGATGCCCCGTTCAACGCCCAGTATCTGCGCGGAAACGACCCCAACCATGAAGTGGCCTACATGGGCTGCCGCACCCGCGTCATGGCCAACCGCCACGACCCCGAACGCGAGACCACCTTCGGGCGCGGCAACCTGTCCTTCACGTCCATCAACCTTCCGCGCATAGCTCTGCGACATCGCGGCGACATCGACGGATTCTTCAAGGAATTCGATGAGAAGATCGACCTCGTGTTCGCCCAGATGCTGGAACGCTACGAGATCCAGTCCCAGAAGCGGTGCCGCAACTACCCCTTCCTCATGGGGCAGGGCATCTGGCTCGACTCTGAGGACCTTGCCGCCAACGATGAAGTGGGCGACATCCTGAAGCACGGCACTCTGACCACCGGCTTCATCGGCCTCGCCGAATGCCTCAAGGCCCTCATGGGCGTGCACCACGGCGAATCTGCCGACGCTCAGGCTCTCGGCCTGCGCATAGTCAGCCACCTGCGCGAACGCGCCGACGCCAAGGGCATAGAGACCGGCATGAACTTCACCGTCATCGCCACTCCCGCCGAAGGCCTTGCCGGCCGCTTCGTGCGCATAGACCGCCGCATGTTCGGCAATATCCCCGGCATCACGGATCGCGAGTACTACACCAACTCCTTCCATGTGCCGGTGTACTTCCCCATTTCGGCCTTCAACAAACTCCGCCTCGAAGCGCCCTACCACGCTCTCACCAACGGCGGCCATATCAGCTACGTCGAAGTGGACGGCGACCCGATGAACAACCTGCAGGCCTTCGAAGAAATAGTGAAGGCCATGAAGGAAATGGGCATAGGCTACGGCTCCATCAACCACCCCGTGGACCGCGACCCTGTCTGCGGCTATACGGGCATCATCGGCGATGTCTGTCCGCGCTGCGGTCGCCACGACGGAGAAGGCATTCCGCTTTCCGTTCTCAAAAAGATCAAGGGCTACGTCAATGACAGCCGCAACAGCGACGAAAAGAACGAAGCCCAGGACAAAATTCCCAATATCAAACTGTAAGGAGCACTCCGATGGTTTTCTGCAAAAGTGAACTTACCGCTGCCGTCGCTGCCGACCAGGTCCTCGTCGGCACGAACGTCAAGTTCGAACGCATCCGCCGCATCACCGGCTACCTCGTCGGCACGCTCGACCGCTTCAACGACGGCAAGGCCGCCGAAGAACGCGACCGCGTGAAGCACTGCAGCATGGACAGCTGGAAGTAAGAGCTTTTTGTGGGGGAGATAATCTCCCCCACGCCCCCATGATTTTAGGGGCCGAATCCCCGGAACTTCGTTCCAAGGCTTCGGCCCCTAATTTATGAGATCAAAGATTTCAAAAGTGGGAAGTACTCCCTAGGAAGGAGTACTTAATGACAATAGAAGACATACCCTTACTTGTACTTTCTGACCTTATAGCACGTATACTTGCTCATCAGTTGGGTATTTAGCCCATAACAAAGAAAGAGCCCCGGTGAAGACTACTTTCACCAGGGCGAAAACAGAGACAAGAACCATACTAGGGAACTATCCCGCTTTTGTCGGCAGGTGTTGCAGCACCTGCCGTTTTTTTATCTCCGTTTAACCTCTCCACGTCAACAAAAATAAAATTGAACTATCTCAACACCTCATACGCAGAGCGGCGCTTTTCCGACTTGTCGGAGAAGCGCCGCTCTGAATTATGGGGGTGTTTGAGGGGGAGATTATCTCCCCCTCAATATCATTCTATCATCACCTCTCCACTGTCTCGTTCAGTTCATCGAGAACTGCGTGCCAGCCGTTTTCACGACTAGCGGGGATGTTGATGATACGCTGGTTGCGGGATCCGCGGAAACGCAGGTCGAGCGACTTCTGGGCCTCGATGAAGGGGCCGTCCACAAGAAGGTCCAGCTTTTCGAGGACCGCCGCACATTCGGGCTTCTGGATCAGCTGTTCGAGCGTATAGCCGGTGAACGCCATAAGGTGGTAACCCTGCGCCTTGAGCTCTTCGGCCAGAGGAAGCAGGGCTTCGGCCTGCTCAAAGGGTTCGCCGCCGCTAAAGGTCACGCCTCGAGCAAGCGGGCTGCTCTTGATGCGGGCCAACACTTCATCCACAGGAACGAGCGTGCCGCCTTCGAAATCCCATGTGTGCGGATTCTGGCAGCCCGGACAGTGGAGCCTGCACCCCTGAAGAAAGAGCGCGAAACGGATGCCGGGGCCATCGACGATGGACTCCTCGATGGCACCGGCAACGCGAAGCGTATATTCCTTCAGAGAAGACATGCGCAGACCTCAGTTGGCGGCGGCTTCGGCGGCGAGGGCTTCTTCCGTCAGAGGAGCATCGTCGATGCGGCCCTGCATCCAGAATATCATATCCACATCGTCGCCTTCCTTGGGCTCGTAGCCTCTGGAGATGCGCTCCGCAGGAGCATAGATGATGACATAGAGCGGAGATTCAGGATTGCCGAGGGCAATGCCGAAGCGATAGATCTTCTTGGCGGCCTCGCCGGGGCCGAAGTCGAAGCTGTCTACATCAAAGATATTGGCGCGGCACTGATACTCGCAATAGTTGTCGGTAGCATCGATGAGGGTTACGCCTTTGAGGGGGATTTTAAGAGCAGGAACGTCGAGGCGGGTCTTGCTGGGATTGGCGATCATCCATTCCTTGGCGTGCTGTTCATATTGAGGGCCTTCAGTGATGGTGAGCTCATCGAGAAGAGCACGGCGCATGCCATAGCAAAGGCCGGAAAGAACGAATTTGCGCTTGGCGCCATCGGCAAGACCTTCCACATCGCGGAAATAAAGCGGATCGTAGAAGCAGAGCGTGATGCCGGCACCTTCGTGCTGGGCAAGTATCTCGCCGGCATGCCCGCCCTTCCAGCCATAGGCACTCTTGAAGACCATCTCGTTGCTGAAGCCTTCCATAAGAGGAGAAACGGCTACGGCGGACAGCTGGCCTTCCGGAGCACCGGCAAGAGTTACGGAAGAACGCAGAAGCCCTTCGCTGGGCCAGGCCATGACCATGCGCTCGATATTATCGTCCTTCACGCCCCATACGGGGCGAGTCCCTCCCAGTTCAAGGGTAACATTGATGACGCCGTTGATATTCTTGGGATCTACGCCGAGAGAGACCCACTTGTCTCCCATACTTTCGAGATGCTGCATGGCTTTCTTCCATCGATAATAAAGATTTGGGGCAAAGCCCGGCGTAGAATGTAGCACAGTCGGGCTATTCAGAACAATAGCATTCAGGGCACAAAAAAATGCCGGAGGAGGCCCCTTCGGCATTTTTCCACGGCTTTCCGCTGCGGTCGGAAAACTAATTCTTGTCCTTGATCCTAGCCGCACGAAGCTCAATGCCCCGCTTCACGGCTTCACGGTTGGCCAGCTCGCTTTCGGGAGTGAGAGGCACATCCGTATAATAGATAGCTCCGGGATGGATATCGTTCTCATCCAGAGTCTTCAGATACCTGTTGAGGGTGGGGCTGAAGCTATAGAGGTAGGGAACAACGAACATCAGAAATCCAATGCAAATGAACATCCAGAATGCACATTTTGCATAAGCACTAGCTCTGCTGGGAGAATCCGTAGTACTCATAAGGCATAAAAGGCAATGTCCCCACCGCCGAAACGGTGGGGACAGTTTTAGTTCGTCACTTCAGCAATTAGATGCTGGCGGTGATTTCGGGGAACACCTTGTAGAACATGATCCAAGCCATGAGGAGGGTCAGGCCAAGGTTGAAGGTCTGGCCGCAGACGTACAGCACGAGGGGCTTGCCGCCCTTGAAGTAGTG
>JAFQPD010000107.1 GCA_017411945.1 Mailhella sp. | reverse complement strand
GCCGCCGTAGCCCTTGCCGAAGGCCTCGATGGCCACGCCGTAGAGCTTGCCGCCCTTCTTAGCAGGGAACACGTTGACCTTGCGGCCGTCCTTCAGGGTGAAGGCCTTGCGGTCTTCGATGGGGGAATTCTCCGCACCCTTGAAGACTTCGAGGATGGCAGGGCCCTGCACGAAGGTGAGCACCTGGCTCTCGATCTGGGTGGCCGTGCTCATCTTAAGGTAGGAGAGGCTGAAACCGGCAAGGCCGCACAGCAGGCCCAGCACAGCTATCATCTGGATCATGCTTTTCATTACTTGTCCCCCTTCTTCCAGCCGAAGGGCCGAGTGACGACGAGGCCGAACATGGGCGCGAGCAGATTGATGAGCATCACGGCAAAGGGAGCACCGTCGGTATAGATGCCGAAGATGCGGATGATGACCACCAGCGCGCCGCCGGTAAGGCCGTAAAGGCACATGGGAAGGCGGCGGTGCGGGGAGCAGGAGTCCTCAGTGGCAAGGAAGAAGGCCGCCAGCACGGTAGTGCCGCTGCAAAGGTGGAACAGGGGACCGGCATAGCGGGCCGAATCGGCGAACTGGAAGCAGGCGGCGGTGACGGCCACGCCCAGCAGGAAGCAGAGCGGCACTTCCCAGCGGATGACGCCGCGCAGGATGATGAACAGGCCGCCAAGGCAGAGCAGGCCTACCTGAGCCGCGCCAAGGCCGCCGAGCTGGAGGCCGAGGAGCAGATCGGCATAGGACATATCGGCCACAGCGGCCGGGCCGAACTGCTTGAGGCGGAGAAGCGGGTCGCAAAGGTCGGTGAGCAGGATGGTGGAAGTCGCGTCCATGTAGGTGGGGAAGGACACGAAGATCAGCGCCCAGCCCACGAGCACGGCGCTCACGGGGTTGGTTCCGTAGCCGCCGAAGGCCATGCGGCCAAGGCACATGGCACAGCCCACGCCGATGACCACCAGCCACCACGGAGCCGCGGCGGGCAGGAGGAAGGCGAAGAGCACGCCCAGCACGGCGGCAGTGCCGTCGCTCTGGGAGGGCTTCTGCCCCATAGCCTTCTGGCAGAGGAATTCGCAGGCCATAGCCGTGAACACGGAAAGGGCGACGACGCGGATGGCGGGGATGCCCCATATGGCGAAGGCCGCAAGCATGGCCGGAGCAAGGGCTATCAGCGTGTAGATGCTGTTGCCGCGTATGGTGCGGCCGCAGTGCCAGAACGGCGGAACGCTGATGGCAACCATGATATCGTTATTGGCAGATTTGCTCATATCGGTTCTCGTTGAGAGCTTGTTATCGTGAAGGAGGAAGGCCTCAGTCCTTGCTGACAGGGACTATGGGGGTGAGCTTGGCCATTGCCTCTTCCTGACGCAGCTTGCTCACGGCAAGGCGTATGTACTGGAGCACGGGGCGGCGGGCAATGCACACGTAACTGCACAGGCCGCAGTCCACGCAGAGGTGGAAGTTCTCCTTCCGCGACATGCCGTACTTGTTGAATTCGGCGTAGCGGCTGAGCATGCGCGGGTCGATGCGGGTGGGGCACACCAGCAGGCACGCGCCGCAGTTCACGCAGATGCTGTCACCTTCCATCGGGGGGATGGTCCCCTTGCGGACGACGAAGAAGCCCTGCGTGCCCTTGGTGATGCTTCGGTCGAGCTGGTCGAGGCTCTCGCCGCGAAGGGGACCGCCGCGCAGGATGGTGTCGCCATTCTTCAGGGTGACGTTAGTGTACTCTATAAGGTCGCCCACGATACTGCCGTTGGCAACGAGGTAGTTCGCCCTGTGCTCGTCCACGCTCACAGTGATAACAGTCTCCATGAGCGGCAGGCCGGTGAGGGCCACGCGGCCGAGGCTCCACACGTTATGGATACCCACGGCGGCCCAGCCTTCCGGGTTTTCCTTCTTGGTGATCTGCTTGATGAGCAGTTCGGAAATACTGTTGGGGTATTCCGGCTCCACCTCGACGATGCGGACCCCGTCCACCTTCACTTCACCGCCCTTGGGTACGGCGAGGATGATCTCTTCGGCGCGGCCGAAGCGGCGCATGAGCTCGATGCCGGCCTTTATCTCGTCCACGTATTCCACGAGCATATCTTCGGCCCAGGTGATGTTCGGTTCGGGGTTCAGGCCGTTGACCACGAGAGTCTTTGTGCGCTGACCGAGGGAACGGGTGTTCACACCGAGCTTCTTCACGGCAAGGACAAGGTCTTCGCCGCGCAGGTCACTGTCCAGAAGTGCCACACGTTCCACTTCGGGGAAGGCAGAGGCGTCCACCTTATCGTCGGGCAGAACGTCGATGAAAATGCTTCGGACGTTGATATCGGAAATGACGCCGTAGACCGGGGCGTGCAGGTCGCCCTTTTCGAGCGAGGGGTGTTCGGCAAGGAGCATACCGGGGTAGACCGGCGTTTTCTTCTTGATATCGGGGAGCAGAGTGAACTGTTCGCGGTTCAGGCGAAGCTTCTTAGGCTTGAAGCCTTCGCGGAAGCGGCGGATATTGCCGTAGACAAGGCGGAAGCGGGGATCGCTGAGAATATTGAATCGTCTTTTCATGGTATTTCCGCCTTACTTCATGTGGCACTGGGCGCAGGCGTCCACGGGGCCGCCCTTTTCCTTATGACAGCCGATGCACTGGCCGTGATAGGCGGCCATGCTGCCCGGGACGAGCTTCTTAGCTTCCTCTTCATGGCAGGTGGCGCAGGAAACGTAGGCGCTCTTGATGCTCTTGCCGGCAAGGAACTGTTCTCTGGCGTTCACGGTGTCGTGGCACACAAGGCAGTTCTTGGCATCGCCCTTCATTTCGCGGCTGTGGCAGTCCACGCACTGGGCATGGCCGGCATCCTTGGCGGAAAGGCTGGCCTTGGCGGCCTCTGCGGCCTTGGCTTCGAAGTAGCCTTCATCCACGTAGCTGGCGTGCGCCTTGCGGTCCCATTCCTTCACCGGGAAGGCGGAAACATGGTGGCAGGTGGCGCAGGCAAGCTGGTCCTTGCTCATGTTCTGGTGAGCCGTCTTGAAGTCGCCGCCGAAGTCGACGCCGTGGCAGGATTTGCACGACATCTTGAACGACGTCATGGTCCTGTCGTGGCAGGCGTTGCAGCTGTCGGCGTCCTTGGGCGCAAAGGCTTCATGATGGCACTGAGCGCAGGTCAGGCCGTATTTTTCCATGTGCGTCTTATGGTCGAAGACCACGCGGCCACCGACGTTGGGCATGAGCACTCTGCCCGGCAGGACTTCTTTTTCCTGCGGGACAAGATAGCCGCCGATAGACAGGGCAAGAAGGACCCCCATCAGACCATATACGAGTTTTCCCACAATTCCCTCCTCGTACTCGATACGGAGCATAGAATGCCGTCAGTATAATAGAGCCCTGTAAAATCTCAAGATATC
>JAFQPD010000106.1 GCA_017411945.1 Mailhella sp. | reverse complement strand
TGCGCTACCGGGCATTGATGAAAAAACTGCGCCCCGGCGACCAGCTCTGCATCACGAGCATAGATCGGCTGGGGCGCAATAAAGCCAAGGGCAGGAATAAAATTTTTGGATAAGGCGAGCCACTCCCATAAATAAAAATGACAACCTAACCATGAGTTGCCCACTTGCAACGGGTACAAGCTGGACAAAATTTTCCTTGTGCGATTCAATGCGCATTATTATCAAATTGGGAGTTCACATGGATAACGATATTGAAAAAAAATACGAAGAGCTCTTTCGTCAACAGGCGGCAACTTCACCTGTTTTCACATATGCCGCAAAACAGCAGATGGCAGAAATGATGGAAGCTGCTCTCCGTGGTCGTACAAACATAGAAGCCGAACTTTCTACCGCAAGGGCAGTAGGCCCCAAAAGCGGATTTATCGCCGAAGAATGGCACGCTGAATCTTTTAATCTTGATGCCATTTTAAAAGGAAAGCAAACAAGGGCTGTTACAGACCGGTATTCAAATGAATGGGCAACCTTGGGCAAGGGACGTAACGATACCCCTGCTGATATCGTTGTTACAAAAAATGAAGAAACTCTGCTTCAGGCTCAAATAAAATACAACCAGACTCCAGAAAATGCGGTAACTGGAGGCAATAGCTTCAGCCAGATGAAAAATGGACGCCCCAAATATCAGAATTCTGACATCTTTGTTGCGCCCTCCGACCATGTTCATCCCAAAGATGGAAGTGTCAGTATTGCTGAACATGCCCAGGCCAAAGCTGATGCTGTTGCTAAAAATGGAGGTCAAGAAGCTGAAGTCGAGCTCTATCAACAGATACGTCGCAAAATTCGCAGTAAGGTGGAAGCCGACGGCGTATCTTCGCAGGAACTGACAAAGGGAGAATCCATGGAGATGGCAGAAAATGATCTGCGCAAACTGGATAAAATGGAGTCTTCCTATAAAACGAAGTCCACCCTCCAGCAGGCAAGCAAGGCCGCTGTTGGAGCTGCTGCCATGGCCGCGGTAGTCAGCGGAACAGTGAATACTGTGCGCTATGTGCAGATGGCCAGAGAAGGAAAAATATCCGCCGAAGATGCTGCAATAAAAATCATGGCGGAGACTGCGTCTGCGGCCGCTGACAGTGCGGTCAAAGCCGGGGCAGTAGTCACCGCGCAAAGTATGCTTGTTCGTGCCGGAACTGAGAAAGTAGTTATTGGAACGCTGGCTCAGCAAGGGATGCGTTCTCTGGCAAGAACTAACGTTGTGACCGTCGGTGTAGTATGTGCTATAGATGCAATAAAGGATCTCGTTTCTCTTGGTATGGGCAAAATGACCAAGGAACAATTCTATGAACGCCAAGGTAAGAATATCTTGAATACAGGTGCCGGGGTGACGGGTGGTACGCTTGGAGCTCTTGCAGGTGAAGCCGCTGCCGCAGGTATGGGACTCACGGTATCGGTTGGTGGACTGGCTCTGCTTCCTTTTATCGGATGCATGGCCGGTGGACTTATTGCTGGCATGGCCATGCAAAGTGCCATTGAGAACGGTGTGGAACGTCCTTATCGTGAACTCATGCGGAATACAGCTCTTCGCCGCTGTGCAGCCGAAGAACTGGAACGGCTATCTGTACGTGTGTTCCAAAGTCAGATACTGTTTGGTCGGATGCTGGAAGAAGAGTATATGCTGGACAACCTTCTCCATGCGAGCATGAAACGCATGGATGCTAATAACAATAGAGTACGCGACATCCTCAGCCGTTTTTAGGAGAGCGATATGCTGTTTGCCAAGAAAAAAAACTTTACGGAAGCACATACCAACCTGCCTGTTGAACTCGGACCGGAGTCCGATGTTTTACTGGAAAAGAAAATAGCATGGGCTAAGGAACGCCAGGCCGAAGCCGAACAGCTGGCTCTGGATGCGGCGCGCCTTCTCTCCTGCACGGACGATCAACTGAACAAGCTTTCTAAGCAGGGTTTCTTCAAGCGTTGCTGGAACGCCTTCAGCGGGAAAAACGCCTCCCTTGAAAGGGCGAACACAGCCAATCTACTCCAGATGCAGAAAATGTCTCTGCGCTATATCACCATGTTGCAGGAACAGCAGCTCATGACTGCCCATTCCCTTCTGGCCCTTCGCAGTAACCTCCTCACACTTGCCGCAAAACAGGAAGAGACTCAGGAACTCATCATCGCCCTTGCCGAAAAAACACTCGCCCGTTTTGAGGCTCTGGAAGGCCGGATTGACCAGATGGAGATAACGCAGAACCTCCAAGGCTGGCTCCTCACCCTTGAAGACCGCGACTACGAACGGAAGTTCCCCACGCCGTGCCTGCGGCTCATGCGTGTCATCAACGATTACTTTGGCTACAAGAAAGACGGCTGGAACTTCAACGATGTCCTTTTTCTAAAAAAGGCTCTTCGTACTGTCCGACTGGATCCCAAACAGGAACTGTCCATGGACGACTTCATCGAAGCTCTCGTCGATGAGATTTCCGAAGAGGGCTTCGAGGCCTATAGCGAACTCCTTCTCGCTCATGCCCCGACTAACGTGGAAAGTCCCTGCCAGTTCCTTCTGGATAATGTCTCCCTGCAGGCCGTCACTACGGTCAACGGCCTTTACACCCAGTTCCACGAAAAGCAGGAAGTGGTGGAAGAACTGAGCGAAAACCTCAACTGCACGCCGGAAGAGGCCTTTAAGAAACTACTCAAGGGAAGTATCGCCCGAATGAATGTGGACATGGCCCATCCTGTCGTGCTGTCGGACCTTGCCGCAGAACTGCTCATGGGCCTGAGTCTTGGTATCAAACTGGCAGCCCTTTCTCCTTCGGAAGAGCAGCATGAATCCCTTGAGGATGTCGTAGAAGTTTCTGTGATGGAAATAGCTTCAGAAACGTCAGTACAGGACGATACGCCCGATGCGCCCCTTGCCGACAGCGTTACTTTTACTGTTCCCGATGGGGAACGTCAGGTCGAAGTCACCATCGACTGGTATGAGTCTAAATTGCGGCTAGATTCGCAAAGAGGAGAAGAAGTACGCGGGGCATGTAGCCGAGGGAGAGAATGGTTCGTTATAACTGATGAACAACGGGATTTCTTAAGTAAAGATGGCATTTCTTGGAGTCAAGTCCGGGATGGGAGACTCGACAAATCTCATGCAACCATTGGCATAGGCAATTGCTCATGTGTTGAAAATATTTTTTTTCAACACCACTATCATAGGGGGCAAGTATATTCTGAAGATGGAAAAAGCTGGCAGAAAGTCAGCGAAGCAGGACATGGTGAGACAGCTCAAATTCTTCGTTACAAAGATCGCTGGTTACAAATAATGGACCATTATAGTGAGTATTCCTATATTGAAAAAGGCAGACTTTGGGATTCTAGAAAAACAGGACTCTGTTATACGACGGCTCTTCATCTTAGCGATAGCCTTGATGGGCCTTGGGAGCTTCTTGCTTCTTTCCCTCAGGGGATAAGCATTCAGCATATAAGCAGCACCGGCAGATCAAAAAAAGTATTTATAGATAATAATGATATCTATATTTTTGCCGGATATGATTACTCATACCAAAGTCATAAAAATTTAGACTACGTTACAGGAATATATAAAATTAAGAACAACGAATACCAGATAGAAAAACAAAGAGATGACGGTAAACTCAAATATATTCTGTCCGAGAAAAGTTCATTTTTTAAATTTAAAAATGGCAACATCTTATTTGTATCATCAGGTGACGCTGCAATGCTTTCCGCAAATGATGATACATGGAAAAATATACATTGGCCTTGCTACTGCTCATATGACAATATGTTCTTTATGACTAATGAACTTCTTGTCATTCCTTCTCAAGGCACAGGAAATTTTTTCTGCTCTCTTAATGGTGAGGATTTCGTCGAGATTTCGCTTACTGACAAAATAACTTTATATAGGTACTTTGGAGAAAAAGAGAGCATCCTTGCCTTTGACAAAGAAGGACGAACCTATCTTGGTAAGGTTCGCAAAACAAATAGTTAAGATGTAACATCGAATTAGGTTGTTCAAAAACTGGGGGGGCTTGCTGACGGATGAGGTGATGTCATTCTCCTCTGTCAAGGCACCAACTTATTTTCTATAGTTGGTGCCTTTTCCTCCTCCATAATTAATCCGATGTTTAAGGTCTATCATTATGAAAATCAACAGGTTAGAAAAGAACGCGCAACTTGTTGGTATCGGTGTTGGTATTAAAAAATTTAAATTTTTTATTTCCAATTAAAACAGTATATTATTTATAAAAACCATTCTGTCCCTCGCACCATTTTGATTTAATGAGTCACAGTTTTTCGAAGCTGTGACTCTTTTTTTTGTTTAAAATCAACGAGTTCCAGAACCGAACTGCCCGCACGAGCCTTTTGTTGACTTCAGTTTGGCCATGACAATTCACTGTGCCGATTGGGCGGCTTCTCTGTTCGCGGAATGGCGCAGGATGGATGACTGGAAATCACGCATTGCTGCGCGTCGTTCGTCCTGCTGGCCAGAGCACATAAAAAGGCCGGGAGCTTCTGCAGTGAAGTTCCCGGCCTTTGCTGTGCGATATGTACGCATCAGAGGAAGATGTATTTCAGAACGAACAGGGCGGCGAGAATGTAAAGGATGGCGTTAAGTTCCTTGCGCTTGCCGCAGAGCATGCTGATGAGCACATAGGAGATGACGCCGAAGGAGATGCCTTCGGAGATGCTGTAGAACAGCGGCATGGCTATGATGCAGAGATAGGCGGGGATAGCCGAGTAGAAGTTATCGTCCGTCAGCTTCAGCTGGGCCACGTTGCTGAACATGAGGAAGCCCACGATGATGAGCGCGGGGGCCGTAGCAAAGGCAGGCACGGCGGTGAACACGGGCGCGAACAGCGTGGAGATGAGGAAGAGGAAGGCTGTTGTCATAGCCGTGAGGCCGGTACGTCCGCCCACAGCCACGCCGGCGGAGGATTCCACGAAGGTCGTCGTGGTGGAAGTGCCGAGCACGGCGCCGGCGGCCGTTGCTATGGAGTCGGCGAGCAGGGCGGGGCGTATCTGGGGCAGGCGGCCCTGTTCGTCGAGCATCTTGGCCTTGGCACTCACGCCGATGAGCGTGCCAAGGGTATCGAAGAGGTCGACGAAGAGGAATGAGAAGATGATGACGAGGAAGTTGAAGATGTCCACGCCTGCCATGTCGAACTTGAAGCACTGGCCGAAGGTCAGGCCCAGCTTCGAGAAATCGGTGAAGCCGAGATGCGGGAGCAGGTCGAAGAAGCCTTTGGAAGGGTCGGGCACATAGACGCCCGTCAGCTGGCAGGCTATGCCGAGGCCCCAGGTGGCGATGATGCCGATGAGAATGGAGCCTTTCACTTGCCGGATGTAGAGTATGGCCGTGATGAAAGTGCCCAGCAGGGTGAGGATGGCGCAGATGCCGCGGGTGGAGAAGGACTCTGTAAAGTTGAGCAGGCCAACGAGCGTTGCGGGGTTGTCGATGCAGAGACCGGAATTCTGCAGGCCGATGAAGGCGATGAAGATGCCGATGCCCACGGAAACGGCCTGCTTCAGCTGATAGGGGATAGCGTTGAAGATGGCTTCGCGGATGCCGGAAAGGGACAGGGCGAGGAAGAGGATGCCCTCGATGAAAACGGCCAGCAGGGCTATCTGCCAGCTGTAGCCGAAGCCCAGCACCACAGTGTAGGCGAAGAAGGCGTTGAGGCCCATGCCAGCGGAAAGGGCGAAGGGCAGGTTGGCCATCAGAGCCATGCATACGGTGCCAATGAACGAGGCAAAGCAGGTGGCAAGCAGGACGGCGGTGGGGTCCATGCCTGCGGCGGAGAGTATGCTCGGGTTCACGGCAAGTATGTAGGCCATGGTCATGAAGGTGGTGAGGCCTGCTACCATTTCCGTTTTGGCGTTGGTGCCGTGCGCTTTCAGCTTGAAAAGTTTTTCGAGCATGTCATTCCCCCTTTTCGTCGTACTCGGCCACATAGGGCAGGCTGCGGTAGAGTTCGCCGCAGTCAAGGCCGTAGCCTATGACGAAGAGATCCGGGATGGTGAAGAGGGAAACGTCGGCCTTGAGGTCCACGAGCCTCCGGGAGGGCTTGTCCAGCAGGGTGAGCACCTTCAGCGACAGGGGATTGCGCGCCTTCAGCATCTTGATGATGTCGTTCAGAGTCCTGCCGGTGTCGATGATATCTTCCACGATGATGACGTGGTACTTGCTGATATCCTGAGCGAGGTCGAGGGTGATCGTCACGTTGCCGGAGGACTCGGTGCCTTCGTAATAGCTCTTTGCTGCCATGAAGCCTATCTCGCAGGGGATGCTGACAGCCCGGCATAGGTCGGCCATGAAAATGAACGCGCCTTTGAGTATGCTCACCAGCAGGAGAGGGCGGCCGACGTAGGCTGCGTCGATGTCTTTGGCGGCCTTCCTTATGGCTGCGTCTATTTCCTCCTGGGTGATGATGACCCGTTTTATGCGGCTGGTATATTCAGCCAGCGGCCCGACATTGCTCATAGCGTTCGCCTCCTCTCAGGAATGCTGGATTTCCAGCGTGGATGATAAGGGCAGATTAGAGTAATTCGCGCCTTCTTTCAACTGCAGACGCCAGAAAGAGGAATTTTGTTGCGGCCCGGAGGAGCTTTGGGAAAATATGAGTTATTTTTCAGCAGCATCTTCAAAGAGCATTGAAGTGTTGCAGGATTTTATTTATATTTGAAAGAAAGAAGACATTTTTGAAAATCACGGATTTTCTTCCAACGCTTTCAAGGAGACGTATTATGGCTGCTACGCGCAAAGAGCACGATTTTCTGGGTGAACTGGAGATTCCGTCCAGTGCCTATTACGGCATACAGACGAGCCGTGCGGTGGAAAACTTCAAGATTTCCGGCCTCACCATTGCCATGATGCCGCGTTTCATACAGGCCCTTGGCCATGTGAAGAAAGCCGCCGCCATGGCCAACATGGAGCTGGGCGTCCTTCCCCGCTCCATCGGCGAGCCGATATGCCAGGCTTGCGACCGCATCATCGCCGGGCAGTATCTCGACCAGTTCCCTGTCGACGTCTTTCAGGGCGGCGCAGGCACTTCCTGCAACATGAACGCCAACGAGGTCATTGCCAACATCGCCCTCGAGATCATGGGGCACGAGAAGGGCGAATACCAGTACTGCCACCCGAACAACCATGTGAACTGCTCCCAGTCCACGAACGACGTCTACCCCACGGCCATTCGCCTTGCCTTGTATAACGCGCTTACCGACTTCATGGGCGACATGGAGTACCTCCGCGAAGGCTTTGCCCGCAAGGCCGAGGAGTTCCGCCACGTGGTGAAGATGGGCCGCACCCAGCTTCAGGACGCAGTTCCCATGACGCTGGGCATGGAGTTCAGCGCATGGGCCACGACCATCAAGGAAGACATTCGCCGCGTGGGAGAAGGCCGCGAGCAGATAAGCGACGTGAACATGGGGGCGACGGCCGTGGGCACCGGCATAAACACGCCGGAAGGCTATGCCGAACTTGTTACCCGGCACCTTGCCGAAGTTTCCGGCCTGCCCGTGTTCATGGCGGAGAATTATGTGGAGGCCACCTTCGATACCGGCGCCTTCGTCCAGATCTCCGGCCTGCTCAAGCGTTTCGTAGTGAAGCTCTCCAAAATATGCAACGACTTGCGCCTGCTTTCTTCCGGCCCTCGCTGCGGCCTCAGCGAGATCAATCTGCCGCCTCGCCAGCCTGGCTCTTCCATCATGCCCGGCAAAGTGAACCCTGTCATCCCGGAAGTGGTGAACCAGATATGCTTCGACGTCATCGGCAAGGACGTCACCATCACCATGGCGGCAGAAGCCGGCCAGCTCGAACTGAACGTGATGGAGCCCATCATCGCCCATACGCTGTTCTGCTCCCTCCATCGCCTTGGCGCGGCCTGCCACACCCTGCGCGATCTCTGCGTGGACGGCATCACGGCCAATAGCGAACGCTGCTACGAGATGATGAAGAACTCCATAGGCATCGTGACGGCGCTGGCCCCCTATATCGGCTACGAGCACTCTTCGAGCATAGCCCGGAAGGCTTTGGATACCGGCGGCTCCGTGTATGACCTTGTTCTGGAAAGCGACCTCGTGACCCGCGAACAGCTCGACGCCATACTCAGCCCCGAACGCATGCTCTGCCCGGGTGAAGACAAGGCCCTCATCAAGGAGATAGCCGAACGCCTTGAAAAGCTTGGCAAGTAGGCTGCCTTTAAAAAAAAATGACGACTCCCTCGCGGCTATGCTGCGGGGGAGTTTTCTGCTGCGAGAGAAAAGGCATGAAAAAAGGCGGCCCCGATGAGGAACCGCCCTTGTTTTTCATGGTAGCAAGGGGGAGATTTGAACTCTCGACACTGCGGGTATGAACCGCATGCTCTGACCAACTGAGCTACCTTGCCATGTGGGAATCTTCTATACGATTATTCGAACTCAGTCAAGCGAATTGAAGGCATCCATGAGAAAAGGGAGCACCTGCTTTTTTCGGCTCAGCATTCCGGGCATCCACTGTTCGGCCAGTCGGTCGGCCCAGGGAGTGCCGGAAGAGGGTTCCAGGTGGTGGTAATCCGTGTCGGATTCCTTGCTGTAGGCCGGGGCGGACTTGCGGAGCTTGGTGAGCTTGTAGGGGGAAAGGGCGACGCCGAAGGCTTTTTCCGTGACGGAAAGGTCGCGCGAGACCACAAGCATCTGCGAGCCTTCCTTGATGATGTCTGTAGCGAGGAAAAGCACGGTATGGCAGCCGTTGCCTTCCAGAAGGCGGCGGGCGGAACGGAAGAGCTCGTCCTTGATGGGGGCGATCATGGAGGCGTCCATGAGTTCTATCTGGCCTATGCCTACCTTGCGCCCGTTGATCTCGAATTCCTTGTAGTCACGCTGGAAGATATTGTCGGGGGCGTCGTTCAGGTCGGACTTGGCGCGGAACATCTCCATGCCGAGAGCCATGATATCCTTCACTCCGGCTATTTCCGCCAGCTCATCGGCGGCTTTGCGGTCGGCATCGGTAGTCGTCGGAGATTTGAAGAGCACGGTGTCTGAAAGGATGGCGCAGAGCATGCCACCCGCAAGATAGGTGGGCACATAGCCACCGTAGAAGTCGTACATGGCCTTCAGTATGGTGTTGCAGCAGCCAACGGGCCAGACCCACATCTCCAGAGGGGAGGCAGTGGTCACGCTTCCCAGCTTGTGGTGGTCCACTATGGAAACGACGGAGCAGCTGTCGAAGCCGTGGGGAGCCTGTGTTACATCGGAGAAGTCCACAAGGCTGACCTGACGGCCCGCAACTGTTTCAGCGATGCGAGGGGGCTTGATGTTGAAACGCTCCATCACGAAGTTGGTCTCGGGGCCGGTAGGGCCTTGAACGCGGGGGCTGGAAGGCATGCCGCGCTGGTTTTGAAGCTCAGCGAGGGCAATGGCACCGATGACGGAGTCGGTATCGGGATTTTTATGGCCGAAGACTTGGATGCGGTGAGGGCGAGACGGGGAAGCCATGAGAACTCCGATGGGTATGGAAAGGCGCATGAAGCGTGCTGCGGCGCACGCAGAGCATACACCGGAATAAGCACAAAAAAAAGTCCAAGCGAGCAACTTGGACTTTTTATATTTCTGGTAGCAAGGGGGAGATTTGAACTCTCGACACTGCGGGTATGAACCGCATGCTCTGACCAACTGAGCTACCTTGCCATTGTGGCCCGGACGTATCCGGCGCAGGAAGGTATTTATAAAAAATGGCAACGCTTGGCAAGCGTTTTTTTCGCTTTTTTCTAAAAAATTTATTGAACCATGAACCAGTACACGGGGGCTGCAATGATAAAGCGGTAAATAGCAAATGGTTTCAGGGTGTTGCGCTTTAGTATGGCAATGAAGGTGCGCATGGCCACAATGGCGGAGAAGAAGGCTACCCCGGAGCCTGCGATGAAGAAGGGGATGTCGGCCGCGCTGAAAAGAGAGAGCGACTTGAGCAGGTCGTACCCTGCGGCACCTAGGATGATGGGCACTGCGGCAACGAAAGAGTATTCCGCTGCCGTTTCCCGGCGCACGCCGAGTATCATTCCGCCCATGATGGTGGAAGCGGAGCGCGAAAAGCCGGGCCACAGGGCGAGGCACTGGAAACAGCCTATGCCGAAGGCCTGCTTCAGGGTGAGCTGGTCCAGCGTGGCGGTCGGCGTATCGTTCTGGCATTCGGCCATGACTTTTTCAATGACGAGCATGAGCACGCCGCCGACGACGAGGGCTGCGGAAACAGTCTCAGGGGTGAACAGGGTTTTGATGAAGCCGTGCAGGAGAAGCCCGAGCAGGGCTCCGGGCAGGGTGGTCAGGACAAGAAGAAGGATGCCGCGCAGGCCAGAAAAGCTGGAGCCGGGCTGAGGCCGGAGCAGGCCGAAGAAACGCCGCCAGTACAGGGTGAGGACTGCAAGAATGGCGCCGACCTGTATGACGACGCCGAAAGTAGAGGATTTTGGCCCTTCGAAGCCGAGAAGGCTGGAAGCGATGACCAGATGGCCGGAAGAGGATATGGGAAGAAATTCCGTGAGTCCTTCCACCAGGCCAAGAGTGGCGGCTGTAAAGAGGGAATCCATGTCAGTTCCGGGCAGAGATGGCCCTGTCCACGAAGGCAAGAGTCTCAGTGTAGAAGTCCTGAGAGGAGCCGAAGGTGTAGGGGGTGAGCACACGGGTGCGGTTGGCGCCTACCATGAGGCCGGTGATGACCTGGGCGGTGCTGGCAGGGCAGAGCGGAACGATGGAGCCGTCATCCATGCCGCGCTGGAGCTGCACTTCGAGGAGGTGATGAACTTCTTCGAACTTGCGGAGCATGATGTCGCGGTCTTCGCTGGTCTTCATGTCGCTGTAGGGGGAACAGCGCACGAGGACGAGCCAGTGCGTATCCGGGTCGATGGAGAAGGCGAGGTAGCTGCGGCAGAAGCTCAGTACGCCGGTGCGGCCGTCTTCCGCATCGGCCGTAGCCTGCTGCAGAACGCTGATGAAATTTTCGAGTACGTCCATGCCAGCGGCAAAGAAAAGCTTTTCCTTGTTGCCGTAATGATGGGTGAGCAGCCCGAGGGCAACGCCGGCACGGTCGGAGATCTTCTTGAACGTAGTCTCGGCAAATCCGTATTCTCCGAACAGTTCCTTGGCTGCCTGCAGCAGCGCTTCTTTTTTCGTAAGGTTTTTCATACAGTCGGTTCGATGTTGAGAGTTCTGGCGCAATAATCCGGCACCTTTTCTTTCTGCCTCAATGCCTATGAAAAGGCAAGTCGTTTGCGTGTTCAAACAGTAGGGGCCGGGCATTTTTCATGTGCGGGAACTGGACACGGCGCAACTTCCTTATTAAACTGTTCCGGCCTTCGCATAGCAGGCTCTGCGGCCCATGCTTTCCCGAAGGCGGCACGGGAGGAAACATGGCGCGCATACTTGCCTTTCTGGCTATCATCCTTTGGGGGGCACTGCTCTCGCCGTATCCTACGGCCGCATTCATTGCAGCTGTAACGGCGGCGCTCACGCTTCCCGTCTATCGCTGGCTCCGGGCCCGCATGCACAAGACCGCCGCCGTGACCTGCTTTTCCCTGGGGCTTGTCGGCTGCCTTGCTACGCCTATCACCATTGTCACTGTCATGGTCGTTCCCCAGGCCATGGAAGGGGCCAGCCGTGTTGTCGGGTGGTGGCAGGCGGGGCATCCCATACCGGACTCCATCGCCTATTATCTCAGGGAAGCGCAGATATTTCTGATAAAATATGTTCCTGAGGCCTCCCTGTATATCAACAAGTTTCAGGACAATCTCACAAGCATAGGCGACAGCGTCGTGCGCAAGGTGCTTTCCAGCGGCATAGGGCTTGCCGGCGATACCATGAACATGGCATGGGCCCTCTGCCTTTATGCCGTTTTCACCTGTCTCATTGTCGTCTATATTCCTTCCATTCGCCGGCTGATACTGCTTGCGCTTCCCGGTCATGACGACATGGTGGACCGCTTCGGAAAGGTGCTCCATGAGGCCAGCCGTTCGGTGTTCATCGGCATCGTCTTCGTTCCCATCATCCAGGGTACGCTCACCGGCATAGGGCTTGGCTTTCTTGATGTGCCCGACCCTGCCTTCTGGGGCCTTCTGGCCGTGTTCGCCGCTGTCATACCGCTGGCGGGAACCGCTCTTGTATGGGTTCCCTGTGCGGTTTATCTCTGGGCTGTGGATTCTCTGGCTTCCGGCCTCATGCTGCTTGCGTGGGGATGCATTGTCGTGACAGGGGCCGACAACTTGCTTCGCCCCTATTTCCTGAGCACAGGCATAGAAGCTTCCATGATAGTGCTCCTGCTTTCCATCGTATGCAGCATTGCCGTATTCGGCCCGGTGGGCGTCATAGCAGGCCCGGTCATGGTAGCCCTGGCCCTGCAGGCCGAGAAAGAAAGCAAACTTCTTTCCAAGAAGAGCGATATCTGATAGGAAAAAACGGCGGATGCCGCATGACGAAAGAAACGCCGGAAAGGCATAACGAACGGAGAAGAACGCATGGCTATGCTCAATGCCCGATATATCGCAGAACTGGAAGAATACCTGAGCTCCGGCGACCTTGCCGAAGACTTCAAGTGGTCCGTGGAAGAACGCCGCGGCGAGATTCTGGAATTCCTCGAAAAGCTGATGGATCTCGGCGAACTTGCCGATGCCACCGCTACCAAGATCATCTTCAAGGGGCAGCTCGGCGCGATGATGGGCATCCCTCAGGAGCAGGATGCTGAACCTGAAGCTCCTTCGCCTGCCGTTGAGGCTGGGGCTTCCATGGAACTGCCCCAGCGATAATCGATATCATCTTAAAAAAGCGCGCCGCTGTTTCGATGTGAACAGCGGCGCATTTTATTTTGAAAGGGAGGCTTACAGGCAGCGTGCGAGCACACAGGCCAGCGAACCTCCGAGGTGGCTGTGCCGTTCCACAGGCTGAAAGCGGGCGCGTTCGGCATAGAGCAGGCCTTCGAGTCCGCCATAGGTCTCGAAGCAGCCTGTGTTTGTCAGGGAGAGACTCCGCAGTCCGCTCATGAGCAGGCAGGCCGGAGCTTCGATGTTGCGCTCCGCTACCTTGAAGTCGGCGAGAAGCACATAGGGGGAAGCTTCATGCATGGCTTCAAGGAGAGATGCGAGGCTTTCTTTGGCGAGAAGGGTCAAGCCGAAGCAGGAAACCGAGAGTCCTGCTTCCGTTATCCCCTTCTGAGTTTGCTGGCCGATTCGCCGGATGTCCGTCCCCGTGTGTTCCGGCAGAAAGGCAGGCCCGAAGTCGAGCACTGCATGGGTGTGAATGGAGGCGGCGCACTGCGCTATGATCGGCAGGAATTGCCGGGTAAGAACAGCGCAGGGCGAGGGAAGGAGCGGCATCAGTCGTCCATTTCCATATAGGTGGCGGACTGCATGGCTGTCTCGCCAACGGTGAGGCTGCGGAGGCGCACGGGCATGCCGGCAAGGCGGGCCTTCATGTTGCGGTAGATGTAGCGGGCCAGATTCTCCGAAGAAGGATTGACCGTGTCGAAGGGCGGATACTCGTTGAGGTTCACATGGTCGATGAGGCCGAGCTCGGCACGGAGTTCCTTCTTGAGCACAGTGAAATCGACGACGAGTTCGGTGTCGGGGGTGAGGGTTTCGCCTTCGACGACCATTTCTACAGAATAGTTATGCCCGTGCAGGGATTCGCATTTGCCCTGATAATGACGAAGCGCATGGGCGGAGGCGAATTCTCCGCGCACGGTGAGCCTCCAGAGTGACTTGCTCATAGTTTCTCCATTATTGCTTTCGTGCCATGCGGGCTTTGGCCCAGGCATCCATGTCTTTGTTGAACTGGGGGCTGGCCTGAACGCGCCAGCGGTGGCCGAGTTCCATGATGCAGTTGTTGCCGTTCAGCTCGAACTGTATCTGCACTGCGGAACTGCCGCGGTGCTTTTCCAGTATGGCCTTGAATTCCTTGATGTCGGCCTCGCCAGTGCATTCCACGGGGTAGGGCACGAGCACGGGCTGGTCACTGCTCATGCAGGCTTCGAGGAGCGGGCGGGCAGAGTCGCAGAGCAGCTTTATCTCCTTCGCGCGGCCTTCTTCGCCGTTTTCCTCGTCGTCGTAATCGTCGTCTTTGGCGTCGATGGTGCCGCTGAGCTCGATGAGCGGCCGTTCTGCCTGCAGAGCCTCCCGAATGGCGGCATAAGTCTTGGGGAAAATGGTCACTTCGGCATGGCCGGTAAGGTCTTCCACCTGAACGAAGGCCATTTTGTCGCCCTTTTTAGTGATGAACTCCTTGAGGCCGGTGACGAGCACGCCAGTCTTCACAGAGCCGGCTCCAAGCTCGCTGATCTCTTCAAGCGTGAGCAGGCCCAGCCTCTGCATGTCGCGGCGGAAGGGCTGGAGCGGGTGGCTGGTGAGGTAGAAGCCGAGGGAGTCTTTTTCGAAGGTGAGCTTCTGGTCGTCGTCCCATTCTGGCGTGTTCTGCTCTTCGCAGAGGAAGCCGATGCCCGGCATGGGAGCCGCCTCCACGGCAGGAGAGAAGGCCAGCAGGGATATCTGGGCGGAGTTCTTTTCCTTCTGCTTCTTCTGGGCGCGTGCCACAACGTTGTCCAGGCTGGCCAGCATGCCGGCTCGGCTCACGCCGAAGCAGTCGCAGGCTCCGCCCTTGATGAGGCTTTCGAGAACTCGCTTGGTAACCTTGCGCAGGTTGACGCGGGTGCAGAGGTCCAGAAGGGACTTGTAGGGGCCGCCAGTCTCGCGGCTGCGCACTATTTCGTTGATGGCTTCGTCGCCCACGTTCTTCACGCCGCCGAGGCCGTAGACGATGGATTCGCCGCTGGGGGTGAAGGCGCGAAGGCTTACCTGCACATCGGGAGGGAGAACTTCGATGTTCATGTCGCGGCAGGCGGCGATATAGTTCAAGATCTTGTCCTGATTGCCGATTTCCGACGAGAGCAGGGCGGACATGAACTCGACCTTGAAGTAATGCTTTAAGTATGCCGTTTCGTAGGTGATATAGGCGTAGGCGGCGGAATGGGCCTTGTTGAAGCCGTATTCCGCGAACTTTTCCATGAGGTCGAAGATCTCGTTGGCGGTCTTTTCCGGAACATCGCGTTCGGAGGAGCCCTTGAGGAATATCTCGCGCTGCTTGGCCATTTCCTCAGGCTTCTTCTTGCCCATGGCACGGCGCAGGAGGTCGGCGCCGCCAAGGGTGTACTTGGCGGTGATCTGCGCGATCTGCATGACCTGTTCCTGATAGACTATGACGCCGTAGGTGTCCTTCAGGCAGGGCTCGAGTTCGGGAAGCGGATAGGTGACTTCTATCTCGCCGTGCTTGCGCTTGATGAATTCGTCCACCATGCCGGAGTTCAGGGGGCCGGGGCGGTACAGGGCGAGCATAGCCACAAGGTCTTCGAAGCCGGAGGGGCGGAGCATGCGGAGGTACTTGCGCATGCCCGTGCTCTCGAGCTGGAACACGCCGTCCGTGTCGCCGCGCGAAAGCAGTTCGTAGACGTTGGCATCGTCCGTGGCTAGGTTCTCCATGTCCGGCACGGGCTTGCCCTGCAGGGCTATGTTCTTGCAGGCGTTGGAGATGACGGTCATGGTGCGCAGGCCGAGGAAGTCGAACTTCACGAGGCCGACCTTTTCCACGAACTTCATGTCGAAGGCGGCTATCTGTTCGCCCTTGCGTCCGGCAAAGAGCGGCAGATACTGCTCCATGGGCTTGTCGGAGACCACAACGCCGGCCGCATGGGTGGAGGCATGGCGGGTGAGGCCTTCGAGGCGGCGGGAAATGTCGACGAGCTTCTTTATTTCGGGCTTTGTCTTGTACTCTTCGGCGAATTCAGGGATGGTGTCCAGCGCCTTTTTCAGGGTCATCTTGAGGTCGCTGGCGGGTATCATCTTGGCTATGCGCGTGGTTTCGGCAAAGGGTATGCCCATGGCGCGGCCCACGTCCTTGAGCACGGCCTTGGCCTTCATCTTGCCGAAGGCGGCTATCTGCGAGACCTTGTCCTTGCCGTACTTCTGCGTGACGTAGTCCAGCACTTCGAGACGCCTGTCTTCGCAGAAGTCCACGTCGATATCCGGCATGCTGACGCGTTCGACGTTGAGGAAGCGTTCGAAGAAGAGCTTGTTGGGCAGAGGGTCGATGGTGGTGATGCCAAGGGCCCAGGCCACGACGGAACCGGCAGCCGAGCCGCGGCCGGGGCCGACGGGGATATCGTTCCTTTTCGCCCAGTTGATATAGTCCTGCACGATGAGGAAGTAGCCGGGGAAGCCCATGTCGTTGATGACCTTGAGCTCCATCTCAAGGCGTTCGCGGTATTCCTTCTCATCCAGAGTGTCGCGGTGCGGGTGCTTTTCAAGGCGTTTGTCGAGGCCGGCCCTTGCCATGCGGCAGAACTCGGTCTCAAGAGTCATGCCTTCGGGCAGTTCGTAGATAGGGAAGTGGTAGGGCGGGGCCTTGAGCTGTATCTGGAGGCTGCTGCACTGCTCGGCGATCTTTACGGTGTTGGTCATGGCTTCGTCGGGGATGCCGATGAGGCCGGCGCGCATCTCTTCTTCGCTCTTGAAATAGAGGTCCTTGGCGTCGAAGCGGAAACGCTTCACGTCGTCCACCTTGGCCTGCGTCTGGATGCAGAGCAGGATGTCGTGGGCCTCCACGTCGTCGGCGTTCAGGTAGTGGCAGTCGTTGGTAGCCACGAGCGGGAGCTTGGTGGCGTCTGCGACTTCCAGGATCTTCTGGTTGACGAAAGCCTGTTCCGGCAGGGAGTTGGACTGCACTTCGAGGTAGAAGCGTTCCGGGAAGAGAGCGGAGTATTCCTTGGCGAGGAGGATGGCGTCGTCGAAGGTGCCGCCGCCCGTGATGAGCTTGTTCTTGCCCATGAGCGTGCGCGGTATCTCGCCAGCCACGCAGGCGGAAAGGGCGATGAGCCCGTCGGTATGGCCATAGAGCATCTTCTTGTCGATGCGCGGCTTGTAGTGGAAGCCTTCCAGCCAGCTTCTGCTTACCAGATGCAGGAGGTTTTGGTAGCCCACGGCGTTCTGCGCCAGCAGGATGAGGTGATGGCGCACGCGGGCGAAATCGGAGGTCTTGTCGGTGTGGTCGCGGGTGACATAGACTTCGCAGCCGATGATGGGAGGCACGCCGGCGTCCTTACAGGCGGAATAGAAGTAGGCCGCGCCGAAAAGGCTGCCATGGTCAGTGATGGCGACGCCAGGCATGCCCAGCTTCTTGGCTTTTTCCGCAGCATCGGTGACGCGTATGGCGCCGTCGAGCAGGCTGAATTCAGTGTGGCAGTGAAGGTGTACGAAATCCGACATAAAGACTCCTCGTTATCTGCAGGAAGATAGCATAGCGGCCTGTTTCAGTAAAGATTGAAGAGGAGGGGGCATGGCCCGCAATGCTCTTGCCTAGAGGGCAAGGGCAGGCTAGTATCGCGCAAACGAAAAGGAGTTCGCCTTGTCCGAAATGCTCGAACAGATATTTTCCGGCGCTTATGGCGGCGTTGCCGTCATGGCTCTCATCACGGCCGCCGTCGTTTTCTTCCTGCGGGCTCTGTACGGCCCTAACGGGCGTTTCCGCGATCCCAAATGGGATGAGAGCAATCGGCGCATACGCCAGCAGGAGGCGGAGAGGCGAGAACGCCTTTTGAAACAGATCCAGGACGAAGCCGATGAGGATGGGAAGGATGGCCGCTGATATTTTTTCCAGCGAGTTCGAAGAGCACCGCCAGCGTTTCCTCGAGTACGCCGAAAGCTTCAAAGACGTGCCTGATGCCGCGCCTCTGCGTCTCAAAGTCGAACATACGTTCAAGGTCTTCGAGCATGCCCTCCGCATCATCGATTCGCTGGGAGATTCCATCTCCTCCGAGCTTGGCCGGGCGTCAGTTCTGGCCGCGCTGTACCATGACTGCGGACGCTTTCCTCAGTTCAAGGAATATCGCACCTTTCTCGATGCTAGATCGGTGAACCATGCTGTCCTGAGTTTTCAGACGATGAGGGACCGGGCTTTCCTGAAGGAAGAAGGAACCCGCATTCGTGCTCTGGCGCAGTGCGCGGTGCTTCTGCACAACAGGCATAAGCTTTCTCCTTTCCTGGACAGGGACGCCCGTTTCGTGACCGATGTGGTGCGCGATGCCGACAAGCTGGATATCCTGCGCATCATGGTGAGCTACCTGACCAGTGCACTTCCGGAGCGCGACGCCGTGCTCCTGCATGTGAAGGACGAGCCGGAGAGCTGGTCGCCCCATATTGCGGAAGATGTTCTGGCGGGGCGGATATCCAAGTATTCCGATTTGAGGTTCGTCAACGATTTCCGGCTTCTCCTGGGGATGTGGATGAGTGAGCTCCGCTTTGCGGAAACGAGGCGGGCCCTGGCAGGAAGCGGCCTTATGGACATTGTGCTTGCCCAGCTGCCCAAGGCTGCAGAGCTTCGGCCTGCCGTTGAAAAACTTGAAGCGATGCTTGAAGAATGCCGTCTTGCAGGAGGGCGGGGCTGATGCGGATCCTCTTCCTTGGCGATGTCGTCGGCAAGGCAGGCCGCCTTGCCGTGAAGCAGTTCCTTCCGAAATTGAAGGAAGAACTGCGGCTTGATGCCGTTCTGGCCAATGGCGAGAACCTTGCAGGCGGCATAGGCATGACCTGCGAGACCATGGACGAGCTTTTTGCTGCTGGCGTGGACTTCATAACTTCGGGCAACCATGTGTGGAGGCACAAGGAGATATTCTCCCGCCTCGAGAAGGATCGCCGCGTCATCCGCCCGGCCAACTATCCGGAAGGAACGCCCGGCCGCGGCCATGCCGTGCTCACGCTTCGCGACGGCCGCCGCATAGCTGTGCTCAATATGCTGGGCACCACATACATGGAGCCGCTTCCCTGTCCGTTCCGCACCGCCCTCAGCTGGGTGGAAATGCCGGAGCTGGAAGAAGTGCCTGTTCGTCTCGTGGATTTTCATGCCGAAGCCACCAGCGAGAAGAAGACGATGGGCTGGGCGCTGGACGGCAAGGTCAGCGCAGTGCTTGGCACGCATACCCATGTGCAGACTTCCGATGCCCAGATACTGCCACAGGGGACGGCCTACCTCACGGATCTCGGCATGTGCGGAGTGGAGCAGTCTTCTCTGGGAATGGATTTCGAGATAGTCCTCAATCGCTTCCTCACGAAGCTCCCCGTCGCTTTCAAGCCCGCCAAGGGCGATATTTCTCTGAACGGCGCCTGCATCGACATCGACGACATCACCGGCAGAGCGCGGGAGATACGCATCATCCGCGAGAACTGCCCGGCATGGAGGGCAGAGAAGTCCGCAGGGAGGGGAGATGAATCCCTGTAGGGCCCTTCTGCTGAACTCCGTGGGACGCTTGTGAATGCCGGAAGACGGCATA
>JAFQPD010000105.1 GCA_017411945.1 Mailhella sp. | reverse complement strand
GCGGCGCCGCCGCAAAGCGGCGGTTTGAGCGCCGACCCCACGCCGACTGGAAGTCGGCATCTGGGTGGGCGAGGCGCGGCCTTAATGTCACAGCGGAGCGCCGCCGAGAGAGCCGCAGGCTCACGAGGCGCGTTCCGGTCAGGTCTTCGCCCGAAGGACTCTTCGGCTGACTGGAAAGTCAGCCATAGCGGAAAACCGGCTAGGTTTTCCAAGAGTCTTGTGCCGGGAGCTGTCGGGCAAAGTGAGCCATAGCTTGCATGCACGGCCTTCAATCAGCCCGACACTTTCACTCCTAAAACATCTCCATCAGCAGGTCTTCGCCCTGCCTGGCCTGTTCTTCGGCCTTTCGGCGGTCCACGGTCTGTTTCTGGCGTATGAGCACTTCGGGGGGCACGTCTGCGGCGGAGGGGTCGAAGCCTGTCGCGCCCTGCAGGGAGGAGAGGGCTTCGCCCACGTCGTCCATGCCGCCGTCTTCGCCGCCCATGGCGTTCATGCCGTCGAAGCCGGAGAAGGGATCGGTGCCGGCGTAGAAGGGCAGGATGCGCCCTTCTTCCACGGCCACGTCTACAAGGCCGTCTTCGGGCCGCATGAACTCATCGGGCGGGTAGGCTTTGAAGGCTTCCTTGGCGTAGTGGACATAGCAGGGCAGGGCCGCGCCGGATCCTGTCTCGCCTCTGCCCATGGGCTGGAGCACGTCGTAGCCCACATAGGTGGCCGTGACGACATGGGGCGTCACGCCTATGAACCAGGCGTCCATCTCGTCGTTGGTGGTGCCGGTCTTGCCGCCGAGGGGGCGTTCGAGCACGAGGGCCTTTCTGCCCGTGCCGTCGGTCACCACGCCGCGCAGGAGCTGGCTCATGATGTAGGCGTTCTGGGGGCTGATGGCCTCGACATGTTCGGAAGGGGCTTCGTAGATGGTATTGCCCCACGGGCCCTGTATGCTGGTTATCATGCGGGGCGAGCTCACCTTTCCTTCGTTGGCGAAGGCGGTGTAGGCCTGCGCCATGTTCAGGGGAGAGACGGCCACCGCGCCGAGGCTGATGGCGAGAGTGGACGGGAACTCAGGGGCGAGCATGAGGTTCTTGGCGCGGGCGATGACGTGCTGCACGCCCATTTCCTGCACGATGCGGATGGTGCAGAGGTTGCGCGAGCGGGCAAGGGCCTGCCACAGGGGCATGGGGCCGAGGAACTTGCCGTCGTCGTTGCCGGGCCGCCATACTTTCTTCGTCCACTTGTCTATGATGATGATAGGCGCGTCGAGCAGCATGGAGCCGGGCGTGAAGCCCTGGTCCAGCGCGGCGGAGTACACCACGGGCTTGAAGGAGGAGCCGGGCTGGCGCATGGCCTGCGTGACGCGGTTGAACTGCGAGCCGCCCGCGCCGAAGGCGTAGCCGCCCACCATGGCCACCACGTCGCAGGACTTGGGCTCGATGGAGACCATGGCGCCCTGCACGTCCGGCAGCTGTTCGAGCTTGAGGGCCATCCATCCTTCGGGCAGGGCCTTCTTTCCCTTGGGGGCGGAAGTGCGCGAGACCCAGATGACGTCGCCGGGCTTGAGTATCTTGCGGGCGTCTGTCACATAGGCGTGGCCGGGAATGGGGCGGAGCTTCTTGTTGGGCGTGCGAGCCCACTTCATGGTGTCCACGCCCACGCGGCCCTTGTGGCTGGGCGAGAGGGAAACGTCCGCGTGCTTGGGCTCGACCTTGGTGACGAGGGCGCGGGCCCAGCCGCCTTCGTCGAGGTCTTCGAGCTCGAACTTCTTGTCCTTCAGGAACTTGTCGTACTCGCCGGGCTCGAGGCGGTCGTGCGGGCCGCGCCAGCCGTGCCGCTTGGTGGCCTCTTCAAGGCCCTTGCGCAGGCCGTCGTGCGCGGCCTTCTGCTGTACAGGGTCCATGGCGGTGTGCACGGTGAGGCCGAGCTCGTACACGGCGTCTTCGCCGTAGATGCCGAAGTCGAAGCCGTAGCGGGCGGCGTTCTCCTGCGAGAACATGTCCACCAGCTGGCGGCGCACTTCTTCGAGGTACCAGGCGCCGGTGGGGTTCGAGCTCTGCATGGCCTTGTATTCCAGCTTCTGGTTCACGGCCTCGTCGTACTCGGCCTCGCTTATCCATGCAAGGTCGCGCAGGCGGCGCAGAACGTGCTGCTGGCGTTTTTCGGCGGCCCTGGGGTTGCGGTACGGGTTGTACGCGGAAGGCGACTGGCCGAGGCCGGCGATGAGGGCGGCTTCGGCGATGGTGAGCTCGTTGGCGTGCTTGGCGAAGTATACGCGGGCCGCGGCTTCCACGCCGTAGGCGTTGTTCCCGAGGAATATCTGGTTGATGTAGAGGGTGAGGATGTCGTCCTTGGAGAGCTGCTGCTCGAGGCGGTAGGCGAGGATGGCTTCCTTGAGCTTGCGCTCGTAGCTCTTCTCAGGCGTGAGCATGAGCCGCTTCACCACCTGCTGGGTGATGGTGGAGCCGCCCTGCGTGGTGCGGCCGTGCTGGAAGTTGGCTATGGCCGCGCGGGCTATGGCCTTGAGGTCCACGCCGGGGTGATTGTAGAACTGGTCGTCTTCCACGGCGAGGAAGGCCTGCGGCACGAACCTGGGCAGCTGGTCCAGCGTTACGAGGAAGCGGCGTTCGCGGTAGAGCTGGCCGATGACGGAGCCGTCGCGGGCGAGCACTGTGGTCACCAGCGGGGGGCGGTAGTCGGCTATCTTGCTGAAGCTGGGCAGGTCGCCCTCGGCCCATTTGTACAGGGCGTAGCCGCCGCCTGCCGCGGCCAGCATGCCGAGCAGGAAGAGCCAGAGGAAGAAGCGGAAGATGCGCGAGAGGCAGCCGCGCTTCTGCTTCGCGGGCTTCTTCGCGCCGCCCTTGC
>JAFQPD010000104.1 GCA_017411945.1 Mailhella sp. | reverse complement strand
TGCCTTGAGCGAGAAAAGGCATCTTGGAAAACCTGCCGGTTTTCCGCTGGGGCCGACTTCCAGTCGACCCAAGAGTCCTTCGGGCGCAGGCCTGACCGAATCGCGCCTCACAAGCCTGCGGCTTGTTCCGGCGGCGCTTCGCTGTGACCTCAACCGCTCTTCGCCCACCTCCATGCCGACTTCCAGTCGGCGTGGGCTCATCGCTCCAAACCGCGCTCCGCGCGGCGCCTCCGGCGGGGTCAAGGAAGGGGACTTCGAGCGCAACTTGCTTTAGTTATAAATATCTCCACATTTTATCAGGAGCAACGATATGCCTCTCCGCAGTATGACCGGCTTCGGCCGCAGCCAGCTCGACGATGCCGACATGGTGCAGACCTGGGAGGTCCGCAGTGTCAACAGCCGCTTCCTCGACCTCAAGTGGAAGCTCCCCCCGCAGGCCCGCAACATGGAAGCCCGCTTCGAGAAGATAGTGCGCCGCTTCGCCTCGCGCGGCCGCGTGGAGATCTCGCTGAACCTCCAGCGGCAGGCTGCCGCGCGCGCCAGCTTCGACGCCGAGCAGGCCAACGCCATGCTCGACGCCATCAAGGCTTTCGCCTCCTCGCGCGGCGACATCTTCGATGTGAACTACATGGCTCTCATGAACCAGTCCGCCCTCTGGACTTCCGCCCAGGATGAGGACGACGAAGCCCTGTTCAGCGCGCTTTCCGACGGGCTCGAAGCCGCCCTTGCCGACTGGAACGATTCCCGCGAGGTGGAGGCCCAGGCCCTTGCCGCCGACCTTGAGACCCGCTTCAGCCGCATGGCCGCATGGGTATCCGCCATCGAGGAGCGCGCCCCGGAGATAAAGGCCGCCCGCTTCGAACAGGTGCGCGAACGCCTCGCCTCCATGCTCGCCGAAATGGGCAGCGAACTCGACGAGAGCCGCTTCCTGCAGGAAATGGTCATCATGGCCGACAAGCTGGACGTTTCCGAAGAGCTCACCCGCCTGCACTCGCACCTCGTGCGCCTTGCCTCCCTCATGGAAAGCGGTGAGGACGCCGGCCGCAAGCTCGACTTCACGCTTCAGGAATCCTTCCGCGAGATCAACACCTGCGGCAACAAGATTCAGGATCAGCACGTTTCCCGCATCGTGGTGGACTGCAAGAACGAACTCGAGAAGTGCCGCGAACAGGTGCAGAATCTGGAGTAGGGCATGGCCGGTCAGCAGCTCGTCAACGTCGGCTTCGGCAATTACGTTCTGGCCTCCCGCGTGGTGGCCATCGTGAACCCGCTTTCCTCGCCCATGCGCCGCCTGCGCGACGACGCCAAGGCCGAAGGCCGCCTCGTGGACGTTTCGCAGGGCAGGAAGACCCGCGCCATACTTGTCACAGACTCCAACCACGTCATACTCTCGGCCATCTCGGCCGATACCCTGGGCCAGCGTTTCGCGCAGTCCGGCCCGGCCGATACCTCCAACGATTACGAAGACGAGGACGACATATGAGCATAGAACAGGGCCTGCGCCGCGGCCTCCCGCTTGTCATCTGCGCCCCTTCCGGCGCGGGCAAGTCCACGCTGGTGGGCCGCCTCACCGCCGAGTTCCCCATGGAATTCTCCATCTCCTGCACCACCCGCAAGCCGCGCGGCAATGAGCAGGACGGCGTGGACTACATCTTCCTCGACCGCGATACGTTCATCGACCGCCGCGGCCTCGGCTACTTCGCCGAATGGGCCGAGGTGCATGGCAACTTCTACGGCACGCCGCTCAAGCCCGTGCAGGACCGCCTCGCCCAGGGCAAGGACATGCTCTTTGACATCGACGTGCAGGGCGCGGCCCAGCTTTCGCTCTCCCTGCCCGAAGCCCGCTTCGTGTTCATTCTGCCCCCTTCCCTCGAAGAGCTGGAACGCCGCCTGCGCGGCCGCGGCACGGACAGCGAGGAGGCCATACGCCTGCGCCTCGCCAACGCCCGCAGCGAGATCATGAGCAGCCACTGGTTCGACGCCATCATCGTCAACGACGACCTCGACACCGCCTACGACCAGCTGCGCTCCTTCTACCTGGCGTCCACGCTCCAGCCCTCTCTCCAGCCTCAGCTGGCCCGCGCCATCTGCGGAAAATAAAAGGTATCTATGGCAAAGAACTGGATATTCCGAACGAGGAAAGACGGCGCGAAAGACTTGCCGCCGTACTTCGACACCCTTGCGGACCGCCTTGGCATCTCCCTGAAGCTGGCGCGTCTGCTCTGGCTTCGCGGCCTCGACGAGCCCGCCCAGCTTGAGGAATATCTGAGCCCGCGCCTCAAGTACCTTGCCCGGCCTGATGAATGGCCCGGCATGAAGGAAGCCGCCCGCGTTCTGGCCGAAGGCCTGCGCGCAGGGAAGAAGCTCGCCGTGTGGGGCGACTACGACGCCGACGGCGTGACCAGCACCGCAATCGTGCTCGAAGTGCTGGAGCATCACGGCTTCAGCGGCCTCTGGCATCTGCCCGACCGCCGCGAGGAAGGCTACGGCATGAACGCCGCAGGGGTGGAAGCCCTCCATGCCAAGGGGGCCGAGCTCCTGCTCACCGTGGACTGCGGCATCTCCGACGGGGCCGCCATAGCCCGCGCCCGCGAGCTGGGCATGACCGTGGTCGTCACCGATCATCACCTCCCGCCCGAAGAACTGCCCCGCGCCAATGTGCTCTGCAACCCCAAGCTGGGGGACTGCCCCTGCAAGGGCCTTGCCGGCGTGGGCGTGACCTTCCTGCTCATGTGCGAGCTGAACGCCCGCCTTTCCGAAGGCGGGACCCCGAAGATGGACATGCGCCGCGTGCTCGACCTCGTGGCCCTGGGCACTCTGGCCGACCTTGTGGAGCTGGAAGGGCAGAACCGCATACTCGTGAAGAACGGCCTGCTCATCATCGCCGAGGCCAAGAGGCCGGGCATTTCCGAGCTCAAGGCCGTGAGCGGCTTCGCTCCGCTGGCCACGCTGGGTGCTGGCCAGGTGGTGTTCAGCCTCGCCCCGCGCATCAACGCCGCAGGCCGCGTGGCTTCCGCCGAAACGGCCCTCGCCCTCCTGCGCGCCCGCACCTTCGACGAAGCCGCCGACCTGGCCCGCGAGCTGGACGCCTTCAACAATCTGCGCCGCTCCGAAGAGGAGCGCATCACCGAGGAAGCCCTTGTTCAGGCCGAAGCCGAGAAGGACGAGCCCGCCCTCGTCATCGCCGGGGAAGACTGGAACCAGGGCGTCATCGGCATCGTCGCCTCCCGCCTCGTGGACAAGTACCATAAGCCCACGCTCGTGCTCTGCCGCGACGGCTCCAGCCTCAAGGGCTCGGGCCGCTCCATCAGCGAGTTCGACCTGCACGGCGGCCTTGCGGCCTGCGCCGACACGCTGGAAGGCTACGGCGGGCACCGCATGGCCGCAGGCGTGCGCGTTGCCCCTTCCCGCCTTGCCGAGTTCAAGGGGAAGTTCCTTTCCGTGGTGCGGGAAGCCCTTGGCTCCGAGCCCGTGCCCGCGGTGCAGATGGTGGACGACGTGCTGGACTTCCGCACCGCTTCCGACCAGATATTCCTGCGCGAGCTCGAACTCATGCAGCCCTTCGGCGTGGGCAACCCCGAACCCGTGTTCCAGTCGCCGCCCCTCGTGGTGAAGCGGCGCCGCCTCTTCGGCCCCCAGCGCAACCATGTGATGCTGGAACTTGAGGACGAGACCTGCGGCGTGACCCTTCAGGCCAAGGCGTGGCGTCAGGCCGAGGAATTCCCGGCCGACCTCGAAGGCCGCCGCATGCGCCTTGCCTACAGCCCCTCCATAGACATGTACAACGGCGCAGCCAGCGTGAACGTAAGGATACGCGACTGGAAGCTGCTCTAGCCCCTGCGGGAAAGCTCAGTACGCAGAAAAGCCTCCGATTTCTCGGAGGCTTTTCTTCTGTTCGGCAGAAAGGCATCAGTCCTGCACGCCGTGGAATTCGATCTCGGTGATCTCGTAGGTCACGCGGCCGCGGGGGATGTCGATGGTGATCTCGTCGCCCACTTCGTGGCCCAGAAGGGCGCGGCCCACAGGGGAATTGACGGAGATGGAGCCCTTGGCGAAGTCCGCTTCATCAGGACCGAGCAGGGTGAACTGGGTCTCGGCATCGGTGTCCACGTCCACGACGTGCACGGTGGCGCCGAAGGTCACGCGGTCGCCGCTCAGGGTGTCGAGGTCGATGACAGTGTACTGGGGCAGCTGAGACTCGATGTAGTTGATGCGCGCTTCGAGGAAGCCCTGACGTTCGCGGGCGGCGTCGTAGCCGGCGTTTTCGCGCAGGTCGCCTTCTTCACGGGCGTCCTTGATGGCCTGGATGACGGCGGGGCGTTCCTTCTTGAGGGCTTCAAGTTCTCTTTCCAGCTTCTTGTAGCCCTGAACGGAAATAGGCGTGCTCATGTCTTCACCTTTAAAAATGAAATGCAAAAAAAGAGGCCCGACTTCTCGAAGGGGGGCTTCGAGGCGGCGGGACATCTATTTCTTTCGGGCAATATAGGCCGGGAGCAGGGATAAGTCAATCCCTTAGCCCTGCGAAAGCCTGCAATGCGGTGACTGGCGCGCCTTTGCGGGAATGGAGGTTCGGGAGGGCCGCCCGCCTCGCTGCGGCAGGGCAGGGGCTTCTTCCTCCCGGCATTTTCGCAGGCACTTAGCTCTGGACAAGTCGCGCTCCATCTGTAAAACTGAACGTTGATTGTCTGCCATCCGGGCTCCTCCCGGAAGGCGAAAAACATTCATGGAACATCTATGGCAAACGATAATCAGCCCGACAAAGTCATCTATTCGATGCACCGCGTGACCAAGCGTCACGGCCAGCGCGAAGTGCTCAAGGATATCTCTCTCGGCTACTTCTACGGCGCGAAGATCGGCGTGCTCGGCCTGAACGGCGCGGGCAAGTCTTCCCTGCTGAAGATCATGGCCGGCGTGGACAAGGCCTTCGACGGCGACATCGTTGTCGCCCCCGGCTACAGCATCGGCTACCTCGAACAGGAACCCCTCGTCGACGAGACCCGCACCGTGCGTGAAGTGGTGGAGGAAGGCGTGCAGGAGATAGTGGACCTCGTGAAGGAATTCAACGAGATCAACGAAGCCTTCGCCGACCCCGACGCCGACTTCGACAAGCTGCTCGAACGTCAGGCCGCCGTGCAGGAAAAGATGGACGCCACCGACGCGTGGAACCTCGATTCCCGCCTCGAGATGGCCATGGACGCCCTGCGCTGCCCCCCTGCCGACACGCCCGTTTCCGTGGTGTCCGGCGGTGAACGCCGCCGCATCGCCCTGTGCCGCCTGCTCCTGCAGAACCCCGACATCCTCCTGCTCGACGAACCTACCAACCACCTCGACGCCGAGTCCGTGGCATGGCTGGAACGCTATCTGCAGAACTTCCCCGGCACTGTCATCGCCGTCACCCACGACCGCTACTTCCTCGACCATGTGGCGGGCTGGATCCTTGAGCTCGACCGCGGCCGGGGCATCCCGTGGAAGGGCAACTATTCCAGCTGGCTCGAACAGAAGGAAAAGCGTCTCGCCCTTGAAGAAAAGGCCGACAACGAACGCCGCAAGACCCTGGCCCGCGAACTTGAGTGGATCAACATGTCCCCCAAGGGCCGCCACGCCAAGGGCAAGGCCCGCATCAACGCCTACGAGGCCATGCTGAGCCACGAGAGCGAACGCCTCGCGCCCGACCTCGAGATCTACATCCCGCCGGGACCGCGCCTCGGCAAGTCCGTCATCGAGTTCAAGAACGTGTCCAAGAGCATGGGCGACAAGCTCCTCGTGGACGATGCCAGCTTCATCGTGCCTGCCGGCGCCATCGTGGGCATCATCGGCCCGAACGGCGCAGGCAAGACCACCATGTTCAAGATGCTCGTGGGCGAAGAGAAGCCCGATTCCGGCGAACTCATCCTCGGCTCCACCGTGCAGTTCGGCTATGTGGACCAGAAGCGCGCCTCCCTCACCCCCGGCAAGAGCGTGTACGACATCATTTCCGGCGGCTACGACACCATCAAGCTCGGCTCCCGCGAAGTGAACGCCCGCGCCTACTGCTCCCGCTTCAACTTCCAGGGCGGCGACCAGCAGAAGAAGGTGGACGTGCTCTCCGGCGGTGAGCGCAACCGCGTGCACCTCGCCTGCATGCTGAAGTCCGGCGCCAACGTGCTCCTGCTCGACGAACCCACCAACGACATCGACGTGAACACCATGCGCGCCCTTGAAGACGCGCTGGACAACTTCGCCGGCTGCGTGCTCGTCATCAGCCACGACCGCTGGTTCCTCGACCGCATCGCCACCCACATCCTCGCCTTCGAGGACGAAGGGCGCGTCGTGCTCATCGAAGGCAACTTCCAGGACTATGAGGAAGACCGCCGCAAGCGTCTCGGCAAGGAAGCCGATACCCCCCACCGCATGAAGTACCGCAGGCTGACCCGCCAGTAAGCGGCTCGGCGGATACGCTATTGTCGAGGCAGGGGAGAAGCCTTTCCGGAGAACGGCTTTCTTCCCTGCCTCTCGCTCCCTCCCGTAGTCCAAAGGCCGCTGTTCGGGCAGGAGGGGAGCTTTGTGCTGCGCCTGCCCGCAGTCCTTCATTGGCAATTTAGAACTGGTCAAGTTTTGGTTTATTTATGATATAAACTAAAACTTGACTTTTTTTATTTTTTGGCGAAGAAAAGAGAGGTCGGGCCATGCGCCCCCATCTCAACCCGCTGGTGGACCATGCTGGAATATCTTCGCATACGCGGCCTCGCGCTCATCGACGACATGGAGCTGGAATTCGGCGCCGGCATGAACGCCCTCACCGGCGAGACTGGCGCGGGCAAGAGCTTCATACTCAAGGCCATCAATTTCGTGCTTGGCGACAAGCTCGCCACCGATATGGTGCGCCCCGGGCGCGACAAGGCTCAGGTCGAGGCCCTTTTCACCCGCCGCAGCGCCGAAGGCGTGGAAGAGGAAGTGGTGCTCCGCCGCGAGCTTTCCGCCGCTTCTGGCCGCAGCCATTTTTTTCTGAACGGCTCCCTCACCTCGCAGGATGCAGTGCGCGCCCTGCGCCCCGAACTGCTCTTCCATGTGAGCCAGCACGGCCAGCAGAAGCTGCTCCAGCCCGCCTATCAGGCTTCGCTCATCGACGCCTTCCTGCCCGACCCGTCTCTCGTTGCCCGCAAGGATTCCCTGCTCCGCGAACTCAAGGACGTGGCTGAGCAGAAGCGTGCCCTGCTGGCGCGTATGGAGATGCTCAGCGAGAAGCGCGAACTCCTTGAGATGCAGCAGAAGGAGATAGAGAAGGTCGCCCCCGAAGAAGGCGAGGAGGAACGCCTTGAGGAGGCCCGTGCCAAGCTCAGGAGCACGGAGCGCATCCGTTCGCAGTACGAGCAGGGCCTGGGGCTCATGCTTGGCGGCGAAGGCCCGGGCATAGGCGAGCAGCTTGGAGAGCTCGAACGCCTTCTGGCCTCCCTCGCCGCAGAGGATGAGAGCTTCGCTCCGTCGCTCGAGGCCCTGCGCGATTTTCAGGAAGAGTCCCGCGAGCTCACGCGCCGCTTCCGCACTGTGCCTTCCGCCGCTGGAGAATACGACCCCGACGAGCTGGAATCCCGCCTGTACGAGCTGGCGCAGCTCAAGCGTCGGCTGCGCCGCACTATCCCGGAAATACTGAAGCTCCAGGACGAGATAGGCGAGAACCTCTCCTTCCTCGACGCCTGCGGCCTTGAGCTGCACCGCTTCGAGAAGCAGGAGCGCGAGCTTGCGCGAAAACTTCATGCGGTGCTTGAAGAATGCAATGCCCTGCGCCGTGAAGCCGCCGCCAGCTTCTGCTCTTCCCTTGAGAAGGAATTGGCGGGCCTTGGCTTCAGCGAGCGCGTGCACGTCGAGCCGGAAGCCACTCCCGTGGAAGTGTGGCCCCAGGTCATGGACAAGGTGAAGGCGGTATGCCCGGCCTGCATCGAGGAACGCTATCGCCTGCTCTGGGCCCCGAACCCCGGCATGCGTCCCCAGCCCCTCGATAAGATAGCTTCCGGAGGCGAGCTTTCCCGCTTCCTGCTGGCTGTGGTAGGCGTGCGTTCCGCCGGCGAGGATGCCACGCTCATTTTCGACGAGGTGGATTCCGGTGTCGGCGGCATCACGCTGAACCGCGTTGCCGAACGCCTCGAACACCTCGCCTCGCGCCGGCAGCTCCTCCTCATCACGCACTGGCCCCAGCTCGCGGCCCGCGCCGCGCAGCATTTCCATGTGAATAAGGAAGTGCGCGGAGAAGAGACCTTCACCCTCTGCCGCCCCCTCGACGAAGCCGGGCGCGAAGCCGAGCTCAAGCGCATGGCCGGCGACGAGCAGGGAGAGGGGAGAGGCTGATGCGCGGGAAGAGCGTGGAAGGGTTTTGAAAAGATTTTCCCCTTCCCCTCCTTATTCCTTTTCAAGGACTTTTTTTGAATCCTCAGAAGGTTTCCGTCCGGTCCGGCAAGGCTGAAAGGCCGCCCTTTCCTGCATGGAGAAGGCGGCCTTTTGCTTAGGGAGAATTGGGGGAAGTTCAGTTTCTCGTCAGGATGAGCAGGCTTATCTCTGAGCGGCAGCCCCAGCGCATGGGGGCGTAGCCCCACATGCCCGTGCCCGGACTCACATGGAGAGCCATGCCGGAAACGCGGTACAGGCCGGAGCGGAAACCCCTGTTGATGTGCGAGACCAGCGGGAAGAGGAAGAAGAACTGCCCGCCGTGCGTATGCCCCGAAAGCTGGAGATCCGCGCCGAAGGCGGCGTTTTCTGCAGCGTCGCCGGGGCGGTGCGAAAGCAGGATGGTGAAGTCCGGGCGGAGGCCCTCCCCCATGGCAAGGGCGCGGCGCAGGTCCGGCGGCCCCATGTCCGGAGAGGATCGGTATTCGGGAAAATGCCGGGCGCACCTGTCGTTCACGCCGGCTATGCGCACGCGATGCCCGTGGACGGGGATGTCCCGGTGTGCGTTGAGCAGCACGTCGAGCCCCCAGCCGCGCCATTTTTCCAGCCACGGAACGAGGCCGGAGTAATAGTCGTGGTTGCCGGGCACAGCAAGCACGCCATGCTTGGCCTGCAGTCCGGCCAGAGGGCGGAGGTGCTGTTCTATGCGTTCCGGCGAGCCATCGGCCAAGTCGCCGGTGATGAGCACGAGGTCGGGTTCCTGGGCGTTGCTGCGGCGCACCACCTCCGCAAGCCAGCGGCCTCCGAAGCTCGCGCCAATGTGGAAATCGCTGAGCTGCACTATGCGCAGGCCGTCCAGGCCGGCCGGAAGCGAAGGGATGGGGATGCGAGTTTCCCGCACTTGGGGGGCGCGCAGGGCAAGGGCCATGCCGGCGGCGGCCATGCCGAAGCCCGCGGCAAGCATGCCCGATTCGAAGGGCACGGAAAGCAGCGCGTGGAAGAATGCTTCCTTCGCCGATCCCAGGCCGGGCAGGAGCGTCCTCAGAAGGAAGGCGGCTCCGAGGGCGGTGTCACGCAGGAGCGTCAGCCAGAACAGGGAGAGGAAGGCCGAGGAAACGAAGCCCCCGGCGCGGACGAAGCCGAAGGGCAGGTCCGGCCTTCGCGTGACGAGCACCCGCAGGGTGGTGATGCACAGCGAGAACAGCACGAGGGCCAGCGAGAGCGGCACGCGCCGCGCTTCCGGCACGGGCTCATGCCACACGAGGCTGAACGACATGTAGGCCGCTATGGCCAGCATGAGCAGGGTGCTGGCCGAGAGGAACTTCTTGTTGCGCGCGTAGTCGGCCATATTCTCCCTGTTATTTCACGGCAATATACTTTTCCATGGCCTGCGCCGAAGTATTCTTCCCGCACCAGAAGGCAGAGGCCCAGAGTATGAGCACGGCGGCCTTTGCGTCGTCGAGCTGGCGGCATTTCCCTTCCAGGGCACGGGGTTCGGAGCCGTGGCGGGTGTGGATGCCGTCGCGGTCGCAGCGGTCCATGACCTGCAGGAGAAGGTGGGCGACGCGCAGGTGCGAGGTGTCTATGCTCACGCCTTCGTGCGCGTCGACGACAGTCTTGAGCTCTGCGGGCGAGAAGGTCTGCTTCAGGGCGGCCACCGTGGTCACATAGGTGTCGATGGTCCACGGCAGCATGAACTCCGCTCCGGCACGGCGGCTTTGGAAAAGCTCCTTCAGCCAGCTGTCCTGTTCTTCGTGATGATGTCGGCGAAACATGGCTTTTCCTAAAAAGGACGGGTGTAGGGGATGATGCCGTATTCGATGGAGGGGTCTTCCGCACAGGGCAGGAGAGGACGGCGGCCGGCCAGCCAGTCGATGAAATGCCCGATGACTTTGCTGTGGTCGAAGCAGAGCGGGCCGGGCAGGTCGCTCAGGGGGTAGTAGGCGGCATAGGCGGCATCGTCTCCGGCGCAGAGCTGGTCGGGATCTGCGGCGCGGCCCACGAAGACTGTGGTCATGGTGTGCTGGCGCATGTCGCGGGGCGGGTCGGAGTAGACGCCGAGCACGCCCAGCAGTTCCACATCGAGGGAGGTCTCTTCCTTCATCTCGCGCACGGCGGCGTGTTCCACGGACTCGCCTTCTTCCACGAAGCCGCCGGGCAGGGCCATGCCGAGCGGTTCGTTGGAGCGGCGCACGAGCACGATGCCGCGCTTCTCGTCATAGATGACCACGTCTGCCGTGGGGGTGGGATTGCTGTATTTCTTGACCAGGGCGCCGCATTTGGGGCAATAGGTGGGGTTGTTCATATCCTGTCCTTTTCATTTGGGAAAGGTAAGGGTGAAGCCGGCTTCGGCCAGAAGAGCGAGAGGAAGCGCGCCTTCGCGCCGCACGAGCAGGCGGCGGGAACCGAGGGGTTCGGCTATGGTGCTGGGCAGCCCTCCGCCGGGCGCAGGACTTGGGGGAGGAGGAGCGAGAACGCCGTCGAGGCCGGGCCGCAGGGAGGAAAGGAGCTCTGGGTCGAGTTCTTCAGCCTGCGTCACCGGCGGACGCCCGCTGATGTTGGCGGAGCTGGAAACGATGGGGAAGCCGCAGGCGCGGGCCAGCGCGCGGGCAGCCGGGTGTGAGCTCACGCGAAGGGCTATGCGCCCGGTGCCGCCGGTGAGGGCTTCGGGCAGGCCGGGGCGGACAGGCAGGAGAAGCGTGAGCGGGCCGGGCCAGAAGGAGGCGAGGGCGGCAAGGTCGGCGGCGAGCTCAGGCCCGGGAGCGGCCGCGAGTTCCAGCTGTTCGGCTGAACCGAGGATGACGGGGAGCGGCATATCCGCCTTGCGCCGCTTGGCTTCGAAAACGCGGAGCACGGCATCGGCCCTGTCGGCACGGCAGCCAAGGCCGAAGAAGGTTTCGGTGGGGTAGGCGGCAAGGCCGCCCTGCGCCATGCCCAGCGCGGCTGCGGCCTCATCGGCGAAGAGAAGGGGATAGAGGGCTTCGGGGCGGACGGGCCGTTCTCCGAGGAGGTGGGGAGTCACGCTTGCCTCCGTGCAAAGCTGGGTTTATAGTGGGCGCATGAGTTTGAAACCATTGCGCATCATGACTGTAGGCAAGCCCCACGACTTCTGGAAGGAAGCCGGGGAGCATTATCTGGAACGCATAGCCCGTTTCCGCAAGGTGACGGAATCCATCATCAAGGATTCGGATCCGGCCCTGCCCACGTCGCGCCGGGTGGAAGAGGAAGGCAAGCGCATACTCGCCGCTCTCGGTCCGCAGGATATACCAGTCTGCCTCGATGAGAAAGGGCGTTCCATGACCTCCCGCGAATTTTCCCGCTTTTTGGACTCCCTTTCCGCAGACGGCACGCGCCGCCCCTGCTTCATAGTGGGCGGCCCCTTCGGCCTGCACGATTCCGTGCGCGCCAAGGCCAGGCACCTCATAGCCTTCGGGCCGCAGACGTTCCCGCACGAACTGGCCCGCGTGGTTCTCCTCGAGCAGCTGTACCGCGCGGAAAGCCTGCTTCGCAACATGCCCTACCACCACGACTGAGCCAGCTCGCACAAAGGCCGTTCCCCTTCATGGGGAGCGGCCTTTTCCTCAGCTTGAATAAAAAGTCCTGCCGATGGGCGGGAAGGGGAGCTTTTCCAAAAACGTTCCCGCTTCCCGCAAGCGGCGGGCTATCCCCTGACAGCCTTTATCGCCTTCTGGAAGCCTTCGGCAGAGCGTTCGATGACCTTGTCTTCCACGGCGAAGGAGAGGCGGAAGTAGCCGGGGTAGCCGAAGCCGGAGCTGGGCACGGCAAGCACCAGGCTTTCGGCAAGCTTGGCCACGAAAGCCTTGTCGTCGCCGCCCGGGGCTTTGGGCATGAAGTAGAAGGTGCCGCGAGGAGCAGTGAATTCGTAGCCGGCATCCTTGAGGATGTCAGCCAGCATGTTGCGGCGGCGGGTGTAGATGGCAAGGGCCGGATCGGTGCTGGCGTTCAGGCATTCGGCCATGAGGTACTGGCCCACCACGGGAGGGTTCACGAAGCCCAGCACGCGGTTGGAGAAGATGAGGCCGTCCATGAGCAGGCCTGCGCCTTCCATGGCGGGGTTCACGCCTATGTAGCCCACGCGCTCGCCAGCCATGCCGTAGTTCTTGGCGAAGGAGCTGATGACCACGGCATCCTCGTAATAAGGCAGGACGGAGGGCACTTCGACGCCGTCGTAGGCGAGGAAGCGGTAGGGTTCGTCCGCAATGAGGAAGATGCGGCGGCCGATGCGGGCAGAAGCCTCCCTGAGCATGGCGGCCACGGCGGCGATGTCGTCTCGGGAGTAGACGGCGCCGCAGGGATTGTTGGGCGAGTTCAGGATGAGGGCGCGCGTTTTGGGCGTGACGGCGGCGGCAAGGGCGTCCACGTCCGGTCCGAAGTCTTCGGCGCGGCAGGGCACAGGGCGGAGCACGCCGCCGTGGTTGGCCGTGTAGAAGCGGTATTCGCCGAAGAAGGGGGCGACGGTGAGCACTTCGTCGCCGGGTTCGAGAACAGTGTGGAAGAAGGAGTTCATGGCTCCAGCCGCGCCGCAGGTGAGGATGACGTGCGAGGAGGGGATGGCCGCGCCCTGCTGGGCGGAGAGCCATGCGGCCACTTTCTCGCGGGCCCAGGCAAAGCCGCCGTTGGGCATGTAGCCGAGAATGCCGGGAGTGTCGAGCTTTTCGGCAAGGGCGGCCATGGCGCGGGCGGCTTCGGCAGGCGGGGCGAGGTCGGGGTTGCCGAGGCTGAAGTCGCATACGGCGTCGGCGCCGTATTTCTTGCGGAGCTCGATGCCGGCTTCGAACATGCGGCGTATCATGGAACCTTGGGAAATGTTCTGCTCCATGGCGGAGCTGATGATGGAAGCGGACATGGGGTGCTCCTTATCTTCGCATGGCCCGGCAGGAGATGCGCCGGGGAAGTGTTATGGGAAGCGGTGACGCTTGAAGTTTTACCTGTCTAACATTTTGCCCCGGCAGGGGCCTGGAGGGAATCCAGGGCTTCCTGCAGGCGGTCCAGCCAGAGCTCGATGAAGGCTGGGTCGTCGGCAAGGCCGCGCAATTCGGGCTGGCAGCACCAGCCTGCGGCCTCGATGCGGCTCTTCCACGATTCCGGCCCCGCCCCGGCCATGTCTTCCAGCGTGTGGCGGCCCACCAGCGAGAGCATGGGCAGGAGCCATATGCGGTGCGAGGCCGGGAATTCCTGCTGGAGCGTGGGCATGAGCAGGGACAGCCCGTCGGGATACGCCGGGTCGTCGAGGTCTGCGCCGCGCGGAGTGTCCGGCCCTATCATGCAGGCGACATGGACCAGCGGGTCGAGCGCGCGCACGGCCCCGGCAAGGCGGCGGAAGAGATGTTCGCTGGAATGGCGGCTGCCGTGGGCCATGTAGATGACGGGCTCATCCGGCGAGCGCAGGGGAGAGATATGCGAAATGAGCGTGGCGGCGGTGCGGGCCACGGGGTCGGGCCGCGAGGGGATGGCGCAGGGAGCGTTGCCGCAGGCTTCGGGCAGGCAGCCGGCAGATTCGGAAGGGCCGGAGCAGGCCAGCATGGGCAGGCCGAGGCTCACGCGGAAGGGGGAGCACGGGCCGGCTTCGGCCATGGCGGCGGAGCAGTCTTCGGCCACGGCGGAGAACTCATCGCCCGGGATGAGGTGCAGGGGCTGGACCGCCACATGGGTGTAGCGTTCGAAGCGCATGCGCGAGAGGGCTTTGAGCACCGAGTCGGACTTGGTGCGGGACTTGGCGAGGCGCAGGCGCATGGGCTCGGAAGTGTAGGCCCAGCGCACGGGCAGGCCGAAACGCGCCTCGGCGGCGGTCTGAACGGCACGAAGGGCGGCAGCGCCGCGCATATTGCCAGACCCGTAGGCCACGAGGAGTATTCCGCGTTTCATGCTGTGCTCGCTATTCGCCGTGCGGCGCAGTAGGGGAAATGTGGGGGGAGTGGGAGCCGCCGCTCCTGCTGGCAGAGCCGGGCTGCGAGGAAGGGGCGACGTGCGCCGGGGAGAGGGCTTCGGGCCTTGGGGCGCAGGCACGCTCTTCGGCGGTGAGGCCGGGCCAAGTTTCTTCGGTGAAAACTTCGAAGCCCTTTTTGAGGAGGAGTTCGGCAAAGAGCCCGTTCCCGTCGATGAGCGTGCGGGTGAAGGTGCCGTCGTAGATGAGGCCGCAGCCGCAGGAGGGGGAGCGCGCCTTGAGTATGGCCGCGCTGCAGCCGTATTCTTCGGCTATGTAAAGGGCGGCTTCGGCCCCGGAGGCGAACTCGAAGGTCACGTCGCGCCCGGCGTTGGAAACGACGCTGCCGCCCCGGCGTTCGCTGGGGTCGCGCGGGGTGGGCAGGCCGCCCAGCTCTTCGGGGCATACGGGCACGGCAAGGCCGGAGGCCACCAGTTCGGCGACCTCCGGCTTGAGGTTCGTGCGTCCGTCATACCGGCAGTGCAGGCCCGCGAGGCAGGCGCTGACAACGAACCGGCATGGTCTGGACAGATCAGTCAAAGGAGACCTCGACCTGCTCCTCGCCGTCCTTGCGGCGGGTGATGGTGCCGATCTCCCACGCGGGGGTGTTCATGGCGTGCAGGCGGGGGAGGATCTCGTCGGCGGTGGCGCGGTCGGCGATCATGATGTAGCCGATGCCGCAGTTGAAGATCTGGAGCATTTCGGGCCAGCTGAGGTCGCCCTGTTCCTTGAGCCATTCGAAGACGGCGGGGCGTTCCCAGGTGCCGAAGTTGATGCTGGCGGTCACGTTGGAGGGCAGCACGCGGGGGATATTGTCGTAGAAGCCGCCGCCGGCGATGTGGACCATGCCCTTGACAGTGAGGTCGCGCAGGATGTTCTT
>JAFQPD010000103.1 GCA_017411945.1 Mailhella sp. | reverse complement strand
CGGGCCATCTGCACGGTGCGCTTCATGGCGCGGCGGAAGGCAACGCGGCGTTCGAGCTGCGTGGCGATGTTTTCAGCAACGAGCTGAGCTTCAATTTCGGGGCGGCGGATTTCATTCACTTCCAGAGCGAAGTCGCGGCCGAACTTCTTCTTGAGGTCAGCGCGGAGCTTTTCGATCTCAGCACCCTTACGGCCGATAACGATGCCGGGGCGGGCGGTGGAGAGAATGAGGCGGATGCGGCCGCCGAAACGTTCGATCTCGATCTTAGCAACACCGGCGCTGTAAAGAAGCTTCTTCACATAGGTGCGGATGTTGTGGTCTTCAAACACGAAGGAAGCGTATTCCTTCTTGCTGAACCAGCGAGACTGCCAATTCTTATTGTATCCGAGGCGGAAGCCGTAAGGATGTACTTTCTGACCCATAGCCTTATTCCTGTCCTTCCGCGAGAATCACGGTGATGTGGCTGGTGCGCTTGCGGATGTGCATGGCACGGCCCTGAGAACGGGGCATGAAACGCTTCCAGGTGGGACCTTCGTTCACCACAACGTCCTTGACGTACATGGAGTCCACATCGATGCCAGGGAACTGGGAGGCGTTGGCCAGAGCCGAACGCACCACGCCATAGAGGACACCGGCGGGCTTGTTGGGCGTGAACTTGAGCTGGTTCAGGGCATCTTCCACAGGAAGACCCTTGATGTTCTGGGCAACCAGACGGGTCTTGCGGGGAGAAACGCGCTGAAACTTGCAGATAGCTTTAGATTCCATGAACGTTACTCGCTATTTTTTGCCCGCTTTAGTCTTCTTGTCAGCAGCGTGGCCGTGGAACGTACGGGTGGGCGCAAATTCGCCCATCTTGTGGCCGACCATGTTTTCCGTGACGAAGACGGGGATGAACTTCTTGCCGTTATGCACGGCGAAGGTCAGACCAACCATTTCAGGCAGGATCATGGAACGGCGGGACCAGGTCTTGATGACCTTGTGGTCGTTGCTGGAAACAGCCGCTTCCACCTTCTTCATGAGGCTGCCGTCCACAAAGGGACCTTTCTTGAGAGATCTAGGCATGTCCGGCTCCTCTTACTTCTTGCCGCGGGCCTTGATGATGAGGCGGCTGGAAGGCTTCTTCTTGGCACGAGTCTTGTAACCCTTGGTCGGGATACCCCAGGGAGTGACGGGATGACGACCGCCAGAGCTGCGGCCTTCACCACCACCGAGGGGATGGTCGACGGGGTTCATGGCGACGCCGCGGACCTTGGGACGGCGGTTCAGCCAGCGATTGCGGCCGGCCTTGCCAAGGCTGATGTTTTCGTGCTGCACGTTGCCGACCTGACCGACGGTGGCGATGCAGGCGGCGAGCACCTTGCGAACTTCACCGGAGGGGAGGCGGAGGATGACGTACTTGCCGTCCTTGCCCACGAGCTGAGCGTAGGTGCCGGCGGCGCGGCACATCTGGCCGCCACGGCCAGGATGCATTTCGATGTTGTGCACGTTGGTACCGACGGGGATGCGGCCGAGAGCGAGGGCGTTGCCGGGCTTGATGTCGGCCTTGTCGCCAGCTTCGATCATGTCGCCCTGCTGGATGCCAACGGGAGCGAGGATGTAGCGCTTTTCGCCGTCAGCGTAGCTGAGGAGGGCGATGCGGGCGGTACGGTTAGGATCGTATTCGATTTCAGCAACGCGGGCGGCGATGCCCATCTTGTCGCGCTTGAAGTCGATGATACGATAGAGGCGCTTGTGGCCACCGCCGCGACGGCGGCTGGTGACGCGACCGTTATTGTTACGGCCGGCCTTTCTGGGGAGACCTTCGGTAAGAGACTTTTCCGGAGTAGATCTGGTGATCTCAGCGAAATCGGAGACAGTCTGGAAACGACGGCCAGCAGAAGTCGGCTTCATCTTGAGAACTGCCATTGCTTAGACTCCCTCGAAGAACTCGATCTTGTTGTCAGCGGCGAGGGTGACATAAGCCTTGCGGTAGCCGGCGATGCGACCCTTCACGCGGCCCTGGCGCACGCGGGGGCGAGGCTTGACCGTGATGACATTGACATTGGTGACCTTGACCTTGAAGGCTTCTTCCACTGCCTTACCGATCTCGATCTTGTTGGCCTTGGGAGCGACGAAGAAGGCGTACACGTTGCTTTCGCGAAGCTCGGTAGCCTTTTCGGTCACCACAGGCCGAAGAAGAATTTTAGTGTAATCCATGTCCATTCCTTTCAAGGCGAGTGACTTACTTCAGTCTCTCTTCGAGATGAGCCAGAGCGCCTTCGAGAACCACGAGCTGCTTGCAGTTGAGCACGTCGTACACGGTGACAGCGTCGGGAGTGACGAGGGTGACGCCAGGAAGGTTGCGAGAGGCGAGAGCGAGAGTAGCGTTCACGCCGTTTTCTTCAACGGGAGCCACAACGAGGGCCTTGGTGAGGCCGAGGGTCTTGGCAACGCCGGCGAAGAGCTTGGTCTTGGCTTCGGCAAGTTCGATGCCCTTCACAACCATGAGGCCGTCGGCCACGCGGGAGGAAAGAGCCATGCGAAGGGCCAGAGCGCGCACCTTCTTGTTGACCTTGAAGCTGTAATCGCGGGGCTGGGGTCCGAAGATGATCGCGCCGCCACGCATGATGGGGGAGCGGTTGGAACCCTGACGCGCATTACCAGTACCCTTCTGCTTGAAGGGCTTCTTGCCGCCGCCAGACACGTAAGCGCGGGTCTTGGCAGCATGAGTGCCGGCACGGAGAGCGTTGCGATAAGCACGAACCACGAGGTTCAGAATCTCAGGCCGAACTTCGACTTCAAACACTTCAGGAGCGAGGGTGACTTCACCGGCTTCCTGCATGTTCTGATCGTAAACTTTCATAAGAGCCATTGTTTCTTCTCCTCAGGAACTACTGCTTGCGCACGAGCACGAGGCCGTTCTTAGGACCGGGCACGGCACCCTTGATGAGGATGACGTTATCTTCGGCGCGGACTTCCACGATCTTCAGGCCCTGCTGGGTGACGCGCTCGGCGCCCCACTGACCAGCCATCTTCTTGCCCTTGAACACGTGGCCGGGGAAGGTGTTGTTACCGATGGAACCACCGGAACGATGCACCTTTTCGTCGCCATGGCCATCGTCCATACCATGGAAGTTCCAGCGGCGCATAACGCCCTGATAACCCTTACCGATGCTGGTACCGGTGACCTTCACCTTGTCGCCGGCGGCGAACATGTCGGCGGTGAGGACCTGGCCAGCTTCAACAGTGGCGGCTTCGGCGAGGCGAAGTTCGCGCACTTCGCGGCAGGCGGCAACGCCGGCCTTGGCGAAGTGACCCTTCATAGCCTTGGTCACCTTCTTGTCAGCCACTTCTTCAAAAGCGATCTGAAGAGCATTGTAGCCGTCGGTTTCCACCGTCTTGACCTGGGTCACGGGGCAGGGGCCCGCCTTGACCACAGTGACGGCAACAGCGGTGCCGTCGTCGGCGAAAATACGGGTCATGCCCAGCTTTCGTCCAATAATACCCATTTTCTCAGACATGACGCCCCTCTCTTAGAGCTTGATTTCAACATCCACGCCGGCGGGCAGGGAAAGCTTGCCCAGAGCGTCCACGGTCTGCTGCGTGGGGTCGAGGATGTCCATAAGGCGTTTGTGAACTCTCATCTCGAACTGTTCACGGGACTTCTTGTCCACGTGGACCGAGCGCTGAATCGTGTACTTGTGAATGTTGGTGGGCAGAGGAATAGGCCCAGCCACACCCGCGCCAGTATTGCGCGCAGTGTCCACGATTTCCGCCACAGCCTTGTCGAGGATACGGTAATCGTAAGCCTTAAGCTTGATACGGATACGATCACTGCCAACAGTCGTCATTGCGAATCTCCATTTTCTGGCAAACCCGCTCCGGCTGATCCCAAGAGGCAAATTTCAGCCGGAGAATCCACCGCCCGAATGGGCGGCTGAGCGGTTTCAGGCTCCGCTCATTTCATGAAGCGCGTTCGTTTCGCTCACCTTGCGCCGCGAAACGCGTTCTCTTTCCTAAGACCTATCGTCAGGGTGACTTAAAACGAAAAAGCGTCTTTGAACTGTTTCAAAGGCGCTCGGCTTCATAGAGGAAATATGTGGGAGGAGTAGAGGAGTCAGAGACCGGGATCGGTAACCGCTCGTGCCCGCATATGATCTTCATGAAGCCGTCCTGGTCACCAACCTGACCTGTTCGGAATTGCTTCCGTCAAACAGGTGGTCCCGCAGGGGCCAACACATACCCGAATCGCCGGTCGCCCGACTATCGGAGAAACCCGGCAGCCCGCGAAGTCCTCGGACCGCCTTGGTTTGACATCTTCGGCATGTGATGACGCCTGCAAATGTCAAAACCCTGATAACACTATTCAGAGTACAACAGGACAGATTCAACCTGTCCTCCCTCTTTTCGAGGGATGCCTCACTCGAGGCAGGTGTATATGTACGTCAGAGGGGTCTTTTAGTCAAGTTTTTTCTGCTGGATTTTCACTTTTTTCCGAACTTTTTTCATCGTCCGAAAACGTCTGAAAAATTAAATGGTTATGTCGTATTATTGAAGGTGGTTACACGAAGAAAAACGCTCTTGCGCCCCTCCCCTCTCCGAGCGAAAACGAAAACCTTATTTTGCGGAAACGAAAATTTTCCAGCTTCCTCTGCCGGCCTCTGAACACCTATCCTTCCGCCGGCTGCGCTTTGTACCTCTCCCCCGCCAGCTTCATCGCCGCACTCTCAGGATCTTCCGCTATTACCTTAATAATATTAAAGGAATAACGAAACGCCCCGCCGGCAGCTTCCGGCAGGGCGCATCGGGGAAATCTATCGAAGCAGGGCCGCCCTCAGCGACTTCTCTGCCGAGGGCTCCTCGTCTTCAAGAAGGCCGCGATCTGGCCAGTAGCGTTCATAGTAGGCCGTCTCGGCACTGGAATCACCGATAAGGAAGAGCTCGTCCCCTTCACGGAACTCGCGCTTCGGGTCGGGGTTCACGAGCATCTCGCCCTCAACGGTCTTCACGGCCACCACGTTGCAGCGGGTGTTCTTGCGTATGCCGCTGTTGATGAGCGTCTTGCCCGCCAGCTCTGCTCCGGCATCGGCCCGGAAGATGTTCAGGCCTTCGTTGAGCATGAACACGCGGCCCGGCTCCAGCAGATTGATGATGCGCGTGGAGACCAGAGAGGCCAGCGAGAGCACAAGGTTCGCGCCAGCGGCATGGAGCACATGCACATTGCGGTCGAGATTGGAGCGGCTGATGATCTGCACATCGGGGCGCAGGCGGCGGCAGTAGATGGTCAGATAGGTATTTATGTCGTCGTCATGCGTAGTGATGATGATGGAGGGGGCCGTCCGTATGCCGGCCCTTTCCAGCGTGGCAAGATCGGCGGCATCGCCGACCTGCACGCGTATGCCCGGCAGCTTGGGCGCAACGTTCTGCTTGTCCACAACGACCACATCGAGACCGCGTTCCTTGAGAGCGAGGGCCGCCGCCGTGCCTACTCGGCCGGCGCCCAGCACCAGCACGGGCCCGGGAGCTTCGTCCGCAGGGATCTCACGGCCAAGCGCAGCGGAAAATGCTTCTATCTGCTCGCGAGTACCGGCCAGGACCATGACCATATGGTCTTCAAGCTCCGTCGAAGGCAGAGGATTCTTGAACTCGCCATGATCCCAGAGGCCGACGACGTTGATGCCAAGCCTGCCGCGCAGGTCGCATTCCTTGATAGTGAGGCCGCCCAGCGTCGTCTGCTTCACGGAAGTCTCCGCGATGACCAGAGGGCCGAAAGAGGCGAGCTGGCTCACGTTCAGGCGTCCGGTGACCACACGCCGGGTGAGCGAATGTCCCAGAGCCTTGCGGAACTGGAACACGCGGGTGCAGCCTGCGAGCTTGAGGATGTCGATGGACTCGTCCTTCTCGGCGCGGGCCACCATGGGCACCTCGCCCGCATATTCGCGCAGGGAGAAGGCCACGTTGGTATTGCGCACATCATTGTCGAGAGCGACCACCATGCGGGCGGATTCGGCGCGGAGCTTCCGATACACGTCGGAATCGTCGTAGTCGCCCACGACGGCATGGATGCCCTGATCCATGAGGTCCAGAGCCTGCTGCGTGGTGGGGCAGAGCATGACGTTGTAGAAGCCGTAGCGCGTGAGCACCTGTGCGAGGTTGCGCGTGATGGGGCTGACCCCCACGATGATGACGTGCTTCTTCACTCCGGCTGGAACGTTGTGCTGGGCCTCCTTCTTCTTCTGCGACTCCAGCCACGGATTATAGACGAACTGGATGAACGTGGACGGGAGCACGATGAGCAGGCTCACGATGCCGGTAAGGAGCACGACAATGGAGAAGAGCATGCCCAGATCGGAACGGAAGGTGATGTCGCCGAAGCCCAGCGTGGACATGACGGTTAGGGTCCAGTACAGGCCGGTTATCCAGGAATATTCACGCCCCTCATAGAGCATGATGAAATGGAACAGCACGCTGAACACGGCTATCACGACCGCAAGCATGATCATGAAGCGCATGAAGTAGCCGGCATTGCGCCGGGAACCGCGTTCCGGCTGCCCCATGGAAAGATGGCTCGATATTGCTTTCATGGCGGCCATTATGCCTCTCCGCGCCAAAGTACGCAAGTGCCCACTCTAAAATGAAAAGGACCTCTGTTTCGAGCCGATTTGAGACGCGTTTTTCGCTCTGCCCTGCCCGGGATACGCAAAGGGCCGCCCTCCCGGAGGAAGGCGGCTCTTTCAATTCATGCGGATACGTTCCGCGGTCCGATTAGAGGCCCTTGGACTGCATGTGGCAGATGAGGTCGGCAACGCGGACGGAGTAGCCCCATTCGTTGTCGTACCAGGCGACCACCTTGGCGAGGGTGCCTTCCTGCACGGAGCAGTATTCGGATTCCACCACGGAAGAACGCTGTTCGCCCTTGAAGTCCATGGACACGAGGGGAAGGTCGTTCACGCCGAGGATACCCTTGAGTTCGCCTTCGGCGGCTTCACGGAAAGCGGCCACCAGCTCTTCAGTGGTGGTGGGCTTTTCAAGGATGGCGGTGAAGTCCACAGCGGAAACGGTGGGAGTAGGCACGCGGAGGGCGTAGCCGGTGAAGCGGCCCTTCATGGCGGGGATGACTTCGGCGACGGCCTTGGCGGCGCCAGTGCTGGTGGGGATGATGTTCAGGGCAGCGGCGCGGGCGCGACGCAGATCCTTGTGGGGCAGGTCGAGGATGCGCT
>JAFQPD010000102.1 GCA_017411945.1 Mailhella sp. | reverse complement strand
GTGCGAGGTTTGGTGCGACTGCTGCTGTCTGGCGGCGGATTAAGTCGAGGTCTAAGTATCTTCCAATAACTCCGGTGCTTGCGACACCGCAGTTCATCTCGTCGATTCCATGGTGATGTCTCCCTAAATGGTTACTTGCATTTGTGGTGTTCTGCTTGAGCAGCGAACGCCGGCCTGTTCTTCTTTTAAATAAAGAACAGTCCAAAAAAACACGAACGAGACGCGCTTCACTGGACTGGGGAACCAAAAAGCAAAAGTGGCAGGTGGAGCGGGCAACGAGATTCGAACTCGCAACCCTCAGCTTGGAAGGCTGATGCTCTAGCCGTTGAGCTATACCCGCCTATGTGCCGTAGTTCCCTGACAGCGCGCACTGCCTCCTACAGCTGAACCAGCGTTAAGCTGGTGGTGGGGGATGGATTCGAACCATCGAAGTCGTAAGACGACAGATTTACAGTCTGTTCCCTTTGGCCGCTCGGGAACCCCACCACGCTATACAAAAAGCTTTCACTTTTTGTCGCAACCGGAAGAAGGAAGCGTGACCTTCACCGGCCACCCGGACCAGTCGGCCGGGAAATTTGGAGCTCTTTTATCGCGCTCCGAAATATGGAGCTGACGATGGGAATCGAACCCGCAACCTGCTGATTACAAATCAGCTGCTCTGCCAGTTGAGCTACGCCAGCAGCAGGTAAGGGAACTTATCGAAGTTTCGATATTTTGGCAAGAGGTTTTTTCTTCCTTCCTGCCGGGCTTCCCTCAAACAGCAAGAGATATCTACCCAAGACCGGACGCTTTGTAAAGCGAAAATTAGCGTTTTTCTGAAAAAAGTTTAATTATCCTGCAAAATCGCAACGTTCTGCCAATTTTGAACAAGCAGGGCGAAGCCTTTGCCCCGCCCTGCCGCCCTTCCCTGCCCCGCCGGGGCCGGATGTGAAGGCTGTTACGGCGTTACCCTGATATCGTATGCCTTGCCAAGGTCGAGATATTTTTCTGCGACTTCGCGCATCTGTTCTGCCGTCACCGCCTTCATTTCTTCCAGCTTCTTCATGGCATGATCGAGCTCCTTGCCCCGGAGTGCGAGAGAAGCCCCCTCCCCTGCCCTGATGGCGCGGCTCTGGCGGGACTTGTAATAGTCGGCCTCGGCCACGGCCTTGGCTCGCGCCACAGTCTCGGCGGGAAGTTCCTTCTGCTTGAGTTCGCGCACGATGGCCTCGAACGACGATTTTGCCTTGCCGAGATTTTCGGGAGAAGCCACGATGCCGAAGGCAAGGAAGCCCGTCTCCTTGGCAGCCCAGTCTATGGGGAACACGGAATAGCCAAGGCTCTGCTTTTCGCGCAGCTCCTGATACAGCATGCCGGTGAAGCCGCTGAGGCATTCCGAAAGCAGGCGCAGGGCGGCCCGGTCGCTGTCATCCACGCCCACGGTGGGGAAAAGCATGAGATAAACTGCCTGGTCGCGGCCCGGAAGCTTAAGTTCCAGCGTGCGGCTCTTGTTCCATGCAGGGGCGGAGCTCTTGAGCATGGGAGCCGTCGGCGCAGGCAGAGACTTCGCAAAAGCCTCTACTTCCGCCCTGTCAAAGTCGCCAGCCACGCAGAGCACCCACGGACGCGAAGCCTGCTTCTCCCAGAACGAGGAGACATCCTTGCGGTCGAACTTCGCAACGCGCTCCACGTCGCCGCCGCTCCGATGGGCATAGACGCCGCCCTGGAACAGAAAATGGCGGAGCTGACGCCCCATGAGTCCCATGGCATTTTCCTCGCGGCTGACCACAGAGGCTATCTGTTCGCGCTTGGAACGCTCCACATCCTCCTCACGGAAGGCGGGGCTTTCCAGAACTTCCTCCATCAGGGCGAAAACCTCCCCGGCAAAACGCTTGGGCGCGTCCAGGCGCAGGGTGAACTGCTTGGCGGATATGCCTGCAGAAAGCGCCGAAGCTCGCTCCGAGAGGTACACATTGATATCGTGCAGGCTCTTCTCCTTCGTTCCCGAAGTCAGCACGGAGGCCGCAAGGGCGGCAAGCCCTTCCTCATCATCGCCGGCGAGCAGTTCGCCGCCAGAAAATGCCAGAGTGGCCGAAACATACGGCAGGGAGCGATCCGGCAGAAGGACCAGCGTGCGCCCCTTGCCAAGCTCCACGATCTCAGACTTCAGCGGGGAGCCCTGCCCTTCTGCCTCCGCAGCCTTCTTCACGGGCTTGCCAGCTTCGGGCCAGCCCGCAGTGACGGCGGCGCGGACGGAAGCGTCATCGAGTACGGCTTTCCCTCCTTCCTTGGACTGAGGCACAAGCGCGGCCACGGTGAGGGCATCGGGCCTCAGCCACTGGTCGATGACCTGCTGGAGCTGATCACGATCCACGCCGCGCACAGAGGCCAGCCAGCGTTCTCCGCCTACGCTTGCCGGATCGTAGAAATACTCCGAGCCCATGGTCTCGGCGATATTGGAGATGTTCTCAAGGCCGCGCAGGTAGTTGTCCTCAAGGTTGAGCTTGGCTCGGGCTATCTGGGCATCGGTGAAGTCCGAAGCCTTCAGGGAAGCCAGGCGGGACGCTATATCATTAAGATAGGTCTCGACTTTGTCCGAATCGAGCTGGGCGATGACGAGGAACGCCCCTGCCCTTTCGAAGCTCATGGATGAGGCATCCACAGCGTCCACGATCTGCTTCTCGATGCGCAGGGCGCGGGGCAGAAGTGCGGTATCATCGCCGGAAAGCAGATGGGCCAGAACGTCAGCGGCTGGAATGAGTCCGTCCTTCATGCCGGGCATGGGGAAGCCGAGCGACACGAATGCCTTGTTCCACGGGCCGCCCTTCACATCCACCACAAGGCCGCGGGCAAGCGACGCTGGGTCGACGGAGGGTTCGAGCTTCAGGACATTATGGTTGCCGTAGCCTCCGAAAAGTTCACGGGCCTCGGCCAGCACCGCAGGAGCCTTCACGTCGCCAGCCACGGAAAGCACCATGTCGCGAGGATCGTAGCGGCGCCTGATATAGTCGCGCATCATGTCGGCGGTGATGCCCCGCAGGGCTTCTTCCGTGCCGATGACCGGAGTCTGGTACGGCGTGCCCTTCAGGATATGGGCCATGGACGTCTGGAACAGCCTGGTCATGGGGCTGTCGCCGCGCTGTTTCTTCTCGGCCAGCACCACTTCCCGCTCGGCATCGAGGTCGGCCTGCTTGAGGAGCGGGTCGAAGGCGAGGTCGCGCACGGCCGCCATGGCCTCCTTCCACTTCGAGGAGGGGAGGTCTGTAAGATAGGTGGTGAGGTCATACGAGGTATAGGCGTTCATGGAGCCGCCCGCGTTCTCCACCTTCTTGTCCACTCCCGGGCCGCTGGTCTTCGAGCCTTTGAAGACCATATGCTCGAGCAGATGGCTCATGCCTGCCTCTTCGGGCTTCTCCCATGCGGAGCCGGCCTTCACGAAAAGGCGCACGGCCACCAGAGGGAAGCGGCTGTCTTCCTTCACCAGAACAGTGAGGCCGTTTTCAAGCCTATAGGTCTGTATGCCGGCTACGGCTTCGGCCACGCCGGAACTCGTGCCGAACAGGCAGAACAGGGCCAGCGCACCGGCATAGAGCTTTCTGAGGAAACGTATGCTCATCGGGATTCTCCGTTCTCGATGTTAGAATGGTCGAATAATCTTTCATCTATCTGTGGCATACTCCCCATGATTCCGCCAGACATTTAGACGCTTATTTTCGTGACAAAGTATTTCATGGCGCCCCATGAAAAAAGGGAAGGAGCTCTCCCCTTCCCTTTTCCGCAGCATCATCCTTCCATAGCGTCTTCCGGCATGATGCAGAGCTCGGCCGCCTCTTCAAGCACGAGATGACGCCGCGCGACATCGCGGACGTCTTCGGCCGTGACGGCCCGGAGCCCTTCCGCCCATCGCCGTTCGAAATCAAGGCCACGGCCGCGAAGGACCTGCCTTGCCGCCTCGAAGGCCCTGCCGCCTATGTCCTGCATGCGCCTGCGGATGAACGAAGCCGCCTCGGCCCTTCCACGTTCAAGTTCTTCGGCATCCGGCCCTTCTTCGCACAGCCTGTCGATGACGGCTTCCAGGGCGTCCGCCGCTTCTTCCATGTGTTCCGGCGCTGTCTGGACGCAGATGCCCACGAAACCGGCCTTCCCCTCGCACCAGTCGAGGGCTTCCGCCGAATAGCAGAGCTGGCGTTCATGGCGCAGGGCCCGGTACAGCAGGCCGCCGCCCCCGTTGAGGCAGCGCAGGAGCATCTCCATGGCAGGCCTGTCGGGCGAATCCTGTCCGGGAGCATGGAACCCCAGCGCGTAGACGGACTGCTCGGAAGGGTCACATCCTACGGCGAACGGCCCGAACTCTTCCCATCCCGGAACTGCGGCCTCGACTTTAGGAGCCGAAGGCACAGGAAGCGAACGCGCAAAGGCTTCCGCCTCCTCGCGGTCGAAGTCGCCAGACACGCAGAGCGTCCACGGGCGCGAAGCCTGCGCTGCCCACAGCTCTTCCAGCTCTGCGGCAGAAAGCGGTTCCGGGCCGCTTATCCAGCCGGAACTCCTGTATGGCCCGTCCTTGAGAAGGATGTAGCGGAAAAGCTGGAAGGACTGCAGGAGCCTGTCGTCCTCAAATGCCGCAAGAGACTGTTCCCGTTCGACATCCTCCTCACGGAAGACCGGCCGCTCCACGGCTTCTTTCAAAAATGCGAAAAGCTCCGAAGAAAATCGCCTGGGAGCCGCTATGTTCAGGCAGACATCATCCACGGAACGGCAGGCATGGAAACTGGCCGAGTGCGCATAGAGCCATTCCGCCGTTTCCAGGCGAGTGCGTCCCCCAGGGCTGAAAGGCAGAAGGCGGGCCAGGATATCAAGCCCCCTCCCTCCTTCCTCATCCGCGAGGACTTCGCCGCCGGAGAAACACAGCGTGGCCGCCACGAAGGGCAGAGAGGCATCGGGCAGAAGCACGAGGGAACGCCCTTCGCCAAGCTCCATCAGTTCCGGCTCTGCGGGCCTCTCCCCGTCTCCTTCTTCGCCCGGCAGAATCTTTCCCAGTTCGGGCCAGCCTTCCTGCACGGCGGCCTTCACGGAATCTTCGTCTGCTGCAGGCCCTTCCTCGGCATCGCCGGTCAGGACTGTCACTGTAACGGCTTCGGGATTGAGGCAGAGGTCTAAGGCCTGCCGTATCTGCTCCCTGCCGATGTCCTGGAAGCGGGCAACCGGCATCCATCCGCTCATGGAGGCGGCCGCATGGAGATTCTCGTCCCCGATGACGTCGGCCACGAACTCGGCCCTCTCCAGAGCCTTCATGTTGCCGTCGGCAAGGCGGGAACAGGCCTGCGCTATCTGCTCTTCCGTGAAATCGTCTGCAGAAAGGGAAGACAGCGCAGCGGCCAGCTCCCGAAGGCAGTCCTCTATGCCGTCCTGCTCTGTGACGGCTTCGATGAGGAAGGAGCCTGCGCGCTCGAACGCCTCGTAGGTCACCTGGATATGCCGCGCCACAGACGTTTCGAAGCAGAGCCTGCGCTTCAGGAAAGCGGCGTCACTGCCCTCGAGGAGTTCGACCAGCACCGCGATGGATGCCGCCAGACGAGGGCGGACAAAGGAAACAGGGAAACCCATGCACAGCGATGTATATTTCCCCATCTCCTTCACTTCCACGGAAACTCCCTTCGGGAAGGACTCGACGGGGATGGCTGGACACGAAGCGGAAGGCCCGGCGTTGACCTCGCCGCCGAAAAGCGCATCGGCGGCTTCCAGCAGGGCAGAGGCTTCCACGTCGCCGACCACGCAGAGCACCATATCGCGCGGCACATAGCGGCGGCATACATAGTCGCGCACAGCGTCCAGCGTAATGCTGTGGAGCGTCGCTTCCGTTCCAACAAGGCTCTTGCCGTAGGGAGTGCCGGCGAACATCCTTTCGACAGTGCTGTCGAACCTCACCTTGCCTTCGTTGCCGGCATTCTCTTTCAATTCGGCGATGACGACTTCCCGTTCCGCATCCAGCACGCTCTGGGCCAGAGGCATCTCGAAGACCAGCCTATGCAGAAGGGCAAGCCCCTCCTGCCAGCGTTCCGCCGGCACTTCCACGAAAAAGGTCGTGAGGTCGAGCCCCGTGGTCGCGCTCACGCTGCCGCCGCAAAGCTCGGCGCGCGCGTACATGTCCATCCCGCCTTCTCCAGCCGCGAAGGCCATATGCTCGACGAGATGGCTCAGGCCCGCCTCTTCCGGCTTTTCCCATGCCGTTCCGGCCTTCACCTCAAGGCGGAAGAGTATCTGCGAAAAGCGGTCATCTTTTCTGGATGACAGAGTCAGGCCGTTCCGAAGGCGCGCCACTTCCACCCCGCGAAGAACGAGCTCTCCGCCCGCCTCCCTTTCAAGCACGGGCCTGCGACTTCTCTTCCCATCCGCTCCGGCGGAAAAAACTTCTCTCATGACGACCTCCTTCCATGCCTGACAGGCTGACCCACGATATGCTGTTTTTTGAAAGAACGAAAGGCCGCCCTGCCCAGAAGGGAAGAGCGGCCTTGTTCAGTCATTATAAGCGCAGGCTAGATGCGCACGCCGAGGGCTTTCACCACAGCGGAGGCGATCTTCTCGCGTTCCTTGTCCACTTCGCCGTCCTGCAGGGTGCGGTCGGCCTTGCGGAAGGTGAAGCGGCAGGTGATGTTGCGTTCTTCGCCGCCCTTGGGTTCGTACACGTCGATGAGCTCGGCGCTTTCGAGCAGGGAGGTCTTCACTCCCTTCACAGCGGCGAGGACGGCATCCACATGCAGGCTCCTGGGAGCGATGAAGGTGATGTCGCGGCGCACGGCGGGGAAGGTGGGCAACTGCTGGAAGTGGGTGTACTTGCCCTGAGAGGCTTCGCGGAGCAGGTCGAGGTCGAGGTCGGCGTACCACACGGCCTTGCGGGCAAGGTAGGCATCGGCCATAGCGGGCTTCAGGCGGCCGATGACGCCGGCCACGGAACCGTCGGCCATGGTCATCTGCACGGCGGGGGCAAGGTAGGGATGCTCCGCCATGGAGAAGGCAGGCAGGGGCAGATGCAGGAATTCGAAGAACTTCTCCACGATGCCCTTGAGGTCCACATAGTCCATGTCTTCGTCGGCATGGGCCCAGGCTTCGTCGTAGCGGGAGCCGTAGAGCACGAAGGCGAGATGGCGCACTTCCTTCACGGTGGTGTCGCTGCTCTCGTCCTGCGTGAAGGCTTCGGCGATCTCGAAGAGGCGGACGCCGTTCGCGCCCTGAGCGATGTTCTGGCGCACGTTCTGGAACAGGCCGGGGGCGAGTTCGGTGCGCAGGACGTCCTGCTCGGCGGTGAGCGGGTTCATGATGTTCACGCGGCCTTCGGCAGGCAGGCCGAGGAAGTCGAGATCCTTGTTGCCCACAAAGCTGAAGTTCACGGCTTCGTTCAGGCCCAGACCGGCGGCCCAATGCTTGACGCGCATCATGAAGGAATGGCGGCTTTCGGGCATGCCGAAGGTCTCAAGGGTCTGGGGGATGGCAGGCAGGGTCTCGCCAAGGTTGTCCACGCCCTTGAAGATGGCCACTTCTTCGATGAGGTCGGCCTCGCGCACGAGGTCGTAACGCCAGCCGGGAGTGCTGACCTTCCAGTCGGCTTCATCGGAACGATCGAGCTTGCAGCCAAGGGCTTCGAGAGTCCAGGCGCAGAAATCGTCGGTGAGCTCGATGCCCAGCACGGCTTCTGCGCGGGAACGGCGGAAGCGGACCACGGGAGAGACGAAGGGCCTGGGAGTGCAGGAGCACACGCCGCGGCACACGGTGGCGCCGGACAGTTCGGCCATGAGGGCGGCCGCACGGTCGAGGGCGAAGGCCATGCCGGTGGGGTCCACGCCGCGTTCGTAGCGATAGGAAGATTCGCTGCCGAGGGCGAGGCGGCGGGCCGTCATGCGGATGGAGGCGGGGCGGAACACGGCGCATTCGAGGAAGACGCTTTCGGACTCGTCGGTGATCTCGGTCTCGAGGCCGCCCATCACGCCGGCGAGGGCCACAGGCTTCTCACCGTCGCAGATGAGGCCGTCGCCAGCCTTGAGCAGGCGTTCCTGGCCATCGAGAGTGGTGATCTTCTCGCCGTCTTCAGCGGGGCGGACAACGATGCGGTTGCCGGCCAGCTTGTTGTGGTCGAAGGCGTGCAGGGGCTGACCAAGCTCCATGAGGATGTAGTTGGTAGCGTCCACGAGGTTGGAGATGGCGCGGATGCCCACAGCGTTGAGGCGGTAGCGGATCCAGGCGGGAGAAGGACCGACCTTCGCGCCCTTGAGGATACGGCCGGTGTAGGAGGGGCAGAGCTCGCCGTCCTTCACTTCCACGGGCACAGCATTGCTCATGTCCTCGCCTTCTTCCTTGAGTTCGAAGGAAGGCATGGTCACGGGCAGGCCGAGGTAGCCGCCGATGAGGCGGGCGAAGCCGTACACGGAGAGGCAGTCGGCGCGGTTGGGAGTGATGCTGATGTCGAGCACTTCCTGGTCGAGCTCGTAGGCGTCGACGAAGCGTTCGCCAAGCTCGACCTTGCGGCCGGACTTGTTCACTTCGGGGAGCACGAGGATGCCGGAATGGTCGTCGGTGAGGCCCATCTCGCGCTCAGAGCAGATCATGCCGTGAGAAGGCACGCCGCGGAGCTTGGCCTTCTTCATGACGAGGCCGCCGGGGAGAGTCGCGCCCACGGGAGCCACGGGCACGAGCTGGCCCGCCGCCACGTTGGGAGCGCCGCACACGATGGGAAGGGGCTCCTCAGCGCCCACGTCCACAGTGCAGACGTGCAGATGGTCGGAATCAGGATGATCTTCGCAGGTGAGCACACGACCCACCACAAGACCGGAAATGCCTTCGAACGGATGGACGACTTCCTCCAGCTCAAGGCCGAGCATGGTGAGCATCTCGCCCAGCTCTTCCGCAGTCCCGGTGTACGGCACGAATTCTTTCAGCCAGTTGAAACTAAGCAGCATATTCTTTCTCCTAAGGAGAGAGGGGGATCGTTTCTTGGGGAAGGGAAGGAACTTTTCTGAAGAAAAGCTTCCTTCCCTTCCCCAAACCCCATCCCATCTTCCAAAGACTTTTAATTAAGAAATACCTTATAATAAAAGTCTTGGGAGGAGAGGGAGGGGGCGCGGGGGAGGGAGAACGCACCGTTCTGCAGAACGGGGGTTCTCCCTCCCCCGCCAAACTCTTCCATCCTCTTACACAGGGAACTGATGGAGGAAGCGCACGTCGTTTTCGAAGTTCATGCGCAGGTCGGTGAGGCCGTATTTGAGCATGGCGATACGTTCGACGCCGAGGCCGAAGGCGAAGCCGGTGACTTCGTCGGGGTCGTAGCCGACAGCGGTGAAGACGGCGGGGTCGACCATACCGGAGCCGAGGATCTCAAGCCAGCCGGAGCCCTTGCACACGCGGCAGGGCTGGCCGTTCACGTGGCCCTGACCGCCGCACTGGGTGCAGGACATATCCACTTCGACGCTGGGCTCGGTGAAGGGAAAGAAGCTGGGGCGGAAGCGCACACGGGTCTTCTCGCCGAACACGGCGCGCACGAAGGCGGTGAGGGTACCGCGCAGGTCGGCCATGGTGACGTGCTTATCCACGAGCAGACCTTCGATCTGGTGGAACATGGGGGTATGGGTCACGTCAGAGTCGCGGCGGTACACCTTGCCGGGGCCGATGATGGCAAGCGGGGGCTTGCGCTTGAGCATGGTGCGCACCTGCACACTGGAGGTGTGGGTGCGCAGAAGCACGCGGTCGGTGATATACAGGGTGTCCTGCATATCACGGGCGGGGTGTTCGGGGGGCATATTCAGCGCTTCGAAGCAGTTGAAGTCGGTTTCGACTTCAGGGCCGCCGGCGATCTCGTAGCCCATGTTGCGGAACACGGAGCAGACTTCTTCCATGGCCAGCGTGATGGGATGCAGGGAGCCGTTCCAAAGGGTGCGGCCGGGCAGGCTGGGGTCGAAACCGGCGATGAAGGCGGCTTCGCGTTCCTGTTCCTGCTGAGCGAGGCGGGCTTCGAAAAGCTCGATGAGGCTGTTCTTCACGGCGTTGGCGGCCTGACCGAAGGCCGGGCGCTGTTCGGGCGTGAGGTTGCGCATCTGAGCCATGAGCTCGGCGAGCTTGCCCTTGCGGCCGAGGAAGTCCACACGGACGGCTTCCAGATCGGCTTCGGTAGCGGTCTGGGCAAGACGCTCTTCGAGCTGGCCGGGCAGAGCATTGAGTTGTTCGAGAAGATCCATGTCAGAACCTTGTCAGGCTGCGCTCGGGCGTGCCTGTTGTCTGAAAATGAAAAAGGGTGCGGGGACTGGCCCTGCACCCTTCACGGGGAAAGCTCCCCAAAAATCGTCCTTTGGCGCGTCAGGCCCTAAGGCCTTCGGCTGCCTCCGTTCGCAGACGGCAATTACGCCAGCTTGGACTTGGCCAGTTCGACGATAGCGGCGAAGTCGGCCTTTTCACGCACGGCGAGGTCGGCGAGCATCTTGCGGTTGATAACGACACCGGCAAGCTTCAGGCCATTGACCAGACGGGAATAGGACAGGCCGTTGATGCGGGCACCAGCGTTGATGCGCTGGATCCACAGGCGGCGGAAAGCACGCTTGCGGAGCTTGCGGCCCTCGTAAGCATACTGAAGAGAACGTTCAACAGCTTCACGGGCGGTACGGTACAGACGGCTGCGGCCGCCGCGGAAGCCCTTGGCCATGTCCAGGTATTTCTTGTGCCGACGATGGGCAGCAAGACCTCTCTTTACACGCATGGATAACTCCTGATCAGTCCCGCGAGGCGGAGATCTAGCCAGCGGGAGTTGAGCCGCTTAGAGCGGCGAAATTCGAAAATCTACGCAGTCTGCGAAAAAAATGCGAGACTTAGGCGTAGGGAAGCATACGACGGACGGCTTTTTCGTTCGTGCTGTCGACGATAGCGCCCTTACCAAGACGAGAACGACGCTTGGCGTCCTTCTTGGTGAGGATGTGGCGCAGATTCTGACGACGACGCTTGAACTTGCCGCTGCCGGTCACTTCGAAGCGCTTAGCGGCAGAACGTCTGGTCTTGATCTTAGGCATAAACCAACTCCTTGGTATTCGTAACTTTCCTGAACGGAAAGGACGATTTAAGCATCAGAAGGCACCGACTATGCACCAAAAATGCATAATCTGCAAGCAAAAAATCAAGGCGCGGCCCGACAAATTTCATGACGGGCCGCGCGCATAGTCGAGCTATTATTTCTTAGGCAGAGGAATGAGCATCATCTGCAGGGTGCGGCCTTCAGCGCTGGGAGCCTGTTCGACCTTGCCCACATCGGCGGTATCCGCGATGATCTTCTCAAGGATGGCTTCACCGCGATCCTTGTGCACGATCTCGCGGCCGCGGAAGAACACGCTGACCTTGCAGCGGTCGCCGTCTTCGAGGAAGCGGCGGATGTGGCGCACCTTGGTCTCGTAGTCATGGTCGTCAGTCTTGGGACGGACCTTGATTTCCTTGATCTGCACCACAGTCTGGTTCTTCTTGGCTTCCTTCTTCTTCTGCTGCTGTTCGTACTTGAACTTGCCGAAGTCCATGATGCGGCAGACCGGGGGTTCGGCGTTGGCAGCCACTTCCACCAGGTCATAGCCCTGCTCATGGGCCATAGCGATAGCGTCAGAACAGGGCAGGATGCCGATCTGTTCACCTTCCGGGCCAATGACCCGCACTTCGCGGGCGCGAATCTGCTCGTTGCGGCGCACGCCGTCCTGCGGCACGTCGCGGCGAGGTCTCATGTTAGGCGAAGCTATAGCTCATACCTCCACGCTTGAAAGGTTCCTCACTGTCCGTGCGGATCATGGCGATGGCTTCTTCAACAGTGCGGAAGCCGATGTTTTCGCCAGAACGCAGACGGACGCTGAAGCCGCCATCGGCCACTTCCTTATCGCCCACAACGAGGACGTAGGGAATCTTGGCCAGCTGAGCTTCGCGCACTTTGAAGCCCAGTTTTTCGTTGCGCGTGTCGGCTTCCACACGGATGCCGGCGGCGGCAAGGCGGCTCTTCATTTCCTTGACGTAATCCAGCTGGGCGTCGGTCACGTTGACGATGCGGGCCTGCACAGGGGCGAGCCAGGCAGGGAAGGCACCGGCAAAGTGCTCGGTGAGAACGCCGATGAAGCGTTCCAGAGAGCCCAGGATGGCGCGATGCACCATGACGGGACGATGGCGTTCACCGTCCTGACCCACGTACACCAGGTCGAAGCGTTCGGGCAGCGTGAAGTCCACCTGGATGGTGGAGAGCTGCCATTCGCGGCCGATGGCGTCCGTGACCTTGATATCGATCTTGGGGCCGTAGAAGGCGCCGTCGCCTTCGTTGATCTGGTAGGGCTTGCCTTCCTTCTCGACGGCCTTGATGAGAGCGTTGGTAGCGAGCTCCCACGCCTCGTCGGAGCCGATGCTGTCTTCGGGGCGGGTGGAGATGAAGATGCGGTACTGGAAGCCGAACAGGTCCATGAGGTCAGCGGAAAGGTGCATGACGTTCAGGATCTCTTCTTCCAGCTGTTCGGGAGCGCAGAGGATATGGGCGTCGTCCTGAGTGAACTGGCGGACGCGCAGCAGGCCGTGCAGAGTGCCGGACTTTTCATGACGATGCACCACGCCGAGTTCGAAGAGGCGCACGGGCAGGTCGCGGTAGCTGTGCAGGGTCTCGTTGTACATGAGCATGTGGCCCACGCAGTTCATGGGCTTCACGCCATGCACGTCTTCCTCAATCTCGGTGAAGTACATGTTCTCGCGGTAGTGGGCGTAATGGCCGGAGCGTTCCCACAGTTCGCGGCGCAGGATCTGCGGGCCGCGCACGAGCTCGTAGCCGCGCTTCAGATGTTCGCGGACGAGGAAGTCTTCGAGGATGGTGCGGAGCATCATGCCCTTGGGCAGCCAGAAGGACATGCCGGGGGCGATGTCTTCATGGAAGGAGAACAGGCCCAGTTCCTTGCCGAGGCGGCGATGGTCGCGGCGCTTGGCTTCTTCGAGGGCGTTCAGATGTTCCTTGAGGGCCTTTTCGTCGCCGAAGGCGGTGCCGTAGATGCGGGAGAGCATGGGACGCTTCTCGTCGCCGCGCCAGTAGGCGCCGGCCACGGAGAGGAGCTTGAAGGCCTTCACGGCGCCAGTTCCGGGGATGTGCGGACCGCGGCAGAGGTCGAGGAAGTCGCCGCAGCGGTACAGGGACACGGTGTCGGCGTCGAGCTCTTCGATGATCTCGACCTTGTAGCTCTCGCCCTTTCCTTCGAAGAGAGCTATGGCGTCGGCCTTGCTCATGACGGAACGTTCGAAGGGAACGTTGGCGGCCACTATGGCGCGCATTTCCTTCTCAATGGCTTCGAGGTCTTCAGGAGTGAAGGGGCGGGGAGCGTCGAAGTCGTAGTAGAAGCCCTTGTCGATGGAGGGACCGATGGTCACCTTCACGCCAGGGAAGAGCTTCTGCACGGCGGCGGCCATGACATGAGAAGTGGAATGGCGCAGGAGCTGCAGGCCTTCGGCATCGTCAGCGGTGACGGGAGCGGCCTCGACAGCGTCGGCGGGCATTTCGGCGGAAAGGTCGAGAAGAGTTTCAGTTTCAGCAGTCTTCACACGGCAGGCAAGAGCGGCCTTGAACCGTTTGCCGGAAAGAGCCTGCTTCAGCACTTCGGCACAGCTGGTGCCGAGGGCGGCCTCGATCGACTTTCCTTCTACGGATATCTGCATGAGAGAACTCCAGGAATAAAAAAAAGAAAAGGGAGGCGCAGCCTCCCTTTTCTGATTCTGTTTTGTGGTAGGCACGAGCAGACTTGAACTGCTGACCCCTTCCGTGTCAAGGAAGTGCTCTGCCACCTGAGCTACGCGCCTTTGTTGTGTGAAGATGTGTCTATAGAGATTTCCCGAATTCGTCAAGCGTTTTTTTGCGAGAAAAATAATTTTCTGCATTTTCCTGCAGCGGCTCCGGAAAGGCGTCCTTTATCTAAAAGCACTGGACAAGGTGAGCCCCCTATTCTATCGTTGGAGAAATTTTTTGGCCATCCTGCGCAAAAAACAGGGAAAACATTCCATAGAAGGATATGCTCATGGGCATGACCGTGACTCAGAAGATACTGGCCGCGCACGCCGGACTGGAAAGCGTCGCCGCCGGGCAGCTCATCGAAGCGAAGCTCGATATCGTGATGGGCAACGACATCACCATCGCTCTGGCCGTCCCCGAATTCCGCAAGGCCGGGGCCGAAAAGGTCTTCGACAGGGAAAAGGTTGTGGTCGTGCTCGACCACTTCGCCCCTAATAAGGATATCAAGGCCGCCATGAACTGCAAGGTGTGCCGCGACTTCGCCCGCGAGAACCAGCTCACCCACTTCTTCGACGTGGGACGAATGGGCATAGAGCACGCCCTCCTGCCCGAGCAGGGCATCGTCGCTCCCGGCGAAGTCATCATCGGCGGCGACTCCCACACCTGCACCTACGGCGCCATCGGCGCATTCTCCACGGGCGTGGGCAGCACCGACCTCGCCATGGGCATGGCCACCGGCGAGAACTGGTTCAAGGTGCCTGCCGCCATCAAGTTCGTCCTTAGCGGCAAGCCGGGCAAATGGGTCTGCGGCAAGGACGTGATGCTCCATATCATCGGCCGCATCGGCGTGGACGGCGCGCTCTACCGCTCCATGGAATTCACCGGCGAAGGCGTGGCCGCCCTCTCCATGGACGACCGCTTCTCCATCACCAACATGGCCATCGAAGCCGGCGCCAAGAACGCCACCTTCCCGGTGGACGACGTGTGCCGCGCCTACCTCGCCGAGCACTGCTCCAAGCCCTGGACTTCCTACGAGGCCGACGAAGACGCCGAATACGAGCAGGTCATAGAGATCGATCTTTCCGCCATACGCCCCACCGTGGCCTTCCCTCACCTGCCCTCCAACACCCGCAGCATCGACGAAGTGGGCAACGTTCCGCTCGATCAGGTCTTCATCGGCTCCTGCACCAACGGCCGCCTTGAAGACATGGCCATGGCCGCGCGCATCCTTAAAGGAAAGAAGGTGGCGGACACCCTGCGCGTGCTCGTCATCCCTGCCACGCCCACCATCTATATGCAGTGCATGGAGCTGGGCTATCTGCGCACCTTCATGGAAGCCGGATGCGCCGTGTCCACCCCCACCTGCGGAGCCTGCCTCGGCGGCCACATGGGCATCCTTGCCGCCGGCGAGAAGTGCCTCTCCACCACGAACCGCAACTTTGTGGGCCGCATGGGCCATGTGGAATCGGAAGTCTACCTGTGCAGTCCGGCCGTAGCCGCGGCTTCCGCCATCTCGGGCCGCATCGTCAGCCCTGAAAGCATCGAAGGAGTGGAATGATGCAGAACGCCCACGGCAGAGCCTTCGTTTTCGGCGATGACATCAATACCGACGTCATCCTCCCCGGCGCGTACCTCAACGTGACCGACCCCAAGGAGCTGGCCTCGCACTGCATGGAATCGGAAGACCCCGATTTCGTGAAGAACGCCCAGCCCGGCGATATCATGGTGGCCCTGAAGAACTTCGGCTGCGGCTCCTCGCGTGAACACGCGCCGCTGTCCATCAAGTATCTCGGCATCTCCTGCGTCATCGCCTCCACCTTCGCCCGCATCTTCTTCCGCAACGCTCTGAACATCGGCCTGCCCATCCTCGAATGTGAGGAAGCGGCCAAGAACATCAAGGCCGGAGATACTGTGAGCGTGGACTTCAACACCGGCGTCATCACCAACGAGACCACGGGCCAGACCTTCCAGGCCGAACCCTTCCCGCCCTTCATGCAGAACCTCATCGCCTGCGGCGGGCTCGTGAACTATTCGAAGAGCAAGATTGGGAAGTGATGTTTTACGGGGAAGGGGGAGAAACCTTTCTGTAGAAAGGCTTTCTCCCCCTTCCCCGAACCCCATCCCCTTCTTCCAAAGACTTTTATTGATCAGGTAAGTTTAGCTATGAAAAAAGTTTTTCTTTTCGCTCTTGCCGCCCTGCTCGTCGCCAGCCCCGCCCTTGCCCAGCAGGTCTATACCAAGGACGACCTCAAGACCTGGGATAGAGAAAAGACCGCTGGTGGAGAAGGTACGCTCTACGGCAGGTACAGCTTCACCCGCCACGACAACACCGACGGCCTCGCCATCAAGGAGATCGGCTGGATGACCCTTCAGCCCGGTGCTTCCATCGGCATGCATAAGCACACGGACAACGAAGACGTTTATGTCATCGTTTCCGGCGAAGGCACCTTCACCGACTCCGAAGGCAAGAAGACCATCGTGCGCGACGGCGATATCACCATCGCCCGTCCCGGCGACAGCCACGCTCTGGCCAATACCGGCAAGACTCCGCTCATCTTCCTGAACTTTATCGGCAAGAAATAGATCGACATCACACTCAACACTCTCCAAGGACTCACCATGTCTACCTACCGCATTGCAGTCATTCCCGGCGACGGCATCGGCCCTGAGATCGTTGCCGAAGCCGTCAAGGTTCTGGACAAGGTCGGCGCGAAGTTCGGCCACAGCTTCGAATACACCTACCGCCTCATGGGCGGCGCGGCCTACGACGCCGTGGGCACCTGCTTCCCCGAAGACACCGTGGAAGTATGCCAGAAGCACGACGCCGTTCTCCTCGGCGCAGTCGGCGGCCCCAAGTGGGACAGTCTCCCCGGAGCCGAACGCCCCGAAAAGGCCCTGCTCAAGATTCGCGAAGGTCTCGGCCTCTACGCCAACCTGCGCCCGGCCATCATGCACAAGGCCCTTGCCAAAGCCTGCCCCATCAAGCCTGAGAATATCGGCGACAGCATGGACCTCATGATAGTGCGCGAACTCACCGGCGGCATCTATTTCGGCGAGCACGGCTGGCGCGAAGGCAAGTACGGCCCTGAAGCCTACGACGTGGAACGCTACTCCGAAATGGAGATCCGCCGCATCGCCAAGGTGGCCTTCAACGCCGCCATGGCCCGCGGCAAGAACCTCGTGAGCGTGGACAAGGCCAACGTGCTCGAAGCCTCCCGCCTGTGGCGCAAGATCGTCACCGAAATGGCCGCCGACTACCCCGAAGTCACCGTTTCCCACATGTATGTGGACAACGCCGCCATGCAGCTGGTGTACCGCCCCAACCAGTTCGACGTCATCCTCACCTCGAACATGTTCGGCGACATCCTCTCCGATGAAGCCAGCATGATCACCGGCTCTCTCGGCATGCTGCCTTCCGCCAGCCTCGCCGACGGCACCTTCGGCCTCTACGAGCCCAGCCACGGCTCCGCCCCCGACATTGCCGGAAAGAACATCGCCAATCCCATCGCCACCATCATGTCCGTATCCATGATGCTGCGCTATTCCTTCGGCCTCGAAGCCGAAGCCAAGGCCATCGACGACGCCGTGACCGCCGTGCTCGATGCCGGCCTGCGCACCGGCGACATCGCCGAAGCCGGCGTGACGCCCATCTCTACCACCGAAATGGGCCAGGCCATCTGCGACCGCATCTAAGACGTGCCTGCAATATGACGGAAGGCCGGAACTCCTCACGGGGCTCCGGCCTTCTGTCATATCCATTCAAGGACAACCTCAGTCCTGCCATGGAAGGGTGCCAGCCTCTTCACTCTTAAGCTGTTTCACATCCTCCACAGACAGCTTCACGTCTGCGGCCTTAGCCGTATAATGGCGACGCTTGCGGCCCCACAGTATGGAAGCAAGGAACTGGTACCAAAGCTGGCGACGGCGAAGAGTAGGCAACTCCGCTATGCTGCGGCGGCAGCTTTCCCGGTAGACGCGAACTATCTCATCGGCATACGGGCATCGAAGCGCGTACTTCCAGTAATGCTTTGCCGCCGCACGGATAGATCCTCCTCGGAGCCAAGGCTTGCCGCTGCCGGGATAATGGACCAGCGCAGGCGAGTCCAGAGCTTCGCGCCCGCCTTCCACGGGAGCGTAGAGCTCTTCGTTCTGCCACATGCAGTTCCAGCGGGGCGGCAGAAAATGCGTATTGCCGTAGAAAAGGCTGTTGAGCACATCCTGGTCGTGATGCTTTGCCCCCTTCAGTTCTGCCTGCTCCATGAGGAACTCAAGCGGAAAGTCCCGCCTTATGGCATCGAGATTGAGCAGGAGCACGCCCGAATTGAAGTATTGCGTCGTGTCCGCCATGCCCAGGAGACCCTGGACATGCGCTTTGAAGCTGGGGCTCATGTCGCGGATGATATTATAGTCCCGAACCACGCCGGCGTAGCAGGCTCCTATCTCGACCTCGTAAAGATGAGCTATGTCTTCCAGCAGAACGGTATCGCCGTCGATATACAGGGCCTTGCGGTAGTCCTGCATGAGCTCGGGGATGAACAGACGATAATACGCCGCCGAGGTCAGCCTGTGCCCCGTCTTCAGTTTGCTCATATCCCAGCGGGCGAGGAAGGGGGCGACATCATGGACACGGATGGAAACGTTCGGCCGCCCTTCGGCTATCCTATCCAGCAGAGCTGCGAACTCAGGCCGGAACTTGTTCGCCAGAACGACGATATCGTAGTTATTCTCCGCCGAAGCATTTTCCACGAGCGACTGTATGCATACCACGAGCGGGATGAAGAACGTATCGTCGGCGCCGAAGATAACAGGAACGGCCTTGGGAAAAGCCGCAGGCAAAGTATTCTTAAAAGACATGGCTGCTTCCTCTTCACATTGTCAGCATGCGGAACTCGTGCTTCATATGTATCTGCGATTTTCCGTTTTGAAAAGTCCTGCAGCTTCTTCAGAGCATTTCCTGTTCCGCGCATAGGAAATCCCCCGCTCCCCTCTTGCCAAGCCGTGGCAAAAGGTTATCTTTCTGCCAGAGGCCAGGCCTCCATTTCTTTTCACGAGGAACGTATGCCGAACTCCCACGAACAAGCTCCGCGCCCCAATCTTCAGGTGGCCGCCCGGGTGGAAGAGCTCCTGCGCGAACAGCTCGAAGAGCTGGGCGTCAACCCGCGCAAGCTGGCCCCAGAAGACATTGCCGCCAACATGCACTGCCATCTCGCCCCCAACGGAAGCATGACCTACCTCTGGAAGGGCGAACCCATGCTCTACGTCACGCCCGAAAAGCTGGTGGATGAAAACGGCGAAGGCTCCGTGCTCTGGCGCATGTTCACTAAGGACGATCTGGCTGAGGACAACGAGGCCGGCTCCTACGACTCCTTCCTGATGGACGCCGCTGACTGCGTCTGCGAAGACGATGACCCGGAACCCGACGTGAAGTGAGGCGAACATGAATATCCTCGACACCATCGGCCATACGCCGCTCATCCTGCTGGACGATATTTCCCGTGAACTTCCTGCCCGCATCTGGGTAAAAAACGAATCCCGCAACCCCGGCGGCTCCATCAAGGACCGCGCCGCCCGCGGCTACATCGAAGCCGCCCTCGCCTCCTGCGCGCTCGCCCCCGGAGGCACCGTTGTGGAAGCCACCAGCGGCAACCTGGGCATCGGCCTTGCCGTGGTCTGCGCCAAGAAGGGCCTGCGCCTCATGCTCACCATGCCTGCCTCCGCCAGCATGGAACGCCGCTCCCTGCTCAAGGCCCTTGGGGCCGAGCTCGTGCTCACCCCTGCCGAAGAAGGCATGCAGGGCGCGCTGGAAAAAGCCGATGAGCTCATCGCCGCCATCCCCGGAGCGTTCCGCCCCGACCAGTTCAGCAATCCCGACGGGCCTCGCATCCATTACGAGACTACCGGCCTCGAAATAGTCGCTTCCTGCCGTGAAGAAGGCTTCACGCCCGCCGCCTTCCTCGCCGGCGTGGGCTCCGGGGCTACCTTCGTAGGCACCAGCCGCCGCCTGAAGGAAGCCTTCCCCGGCATCTTCTGCGCCGCAGTCGAACCTGAGGAATCGCCCATGCTTTCACAGGGCCGCGCCGCCGCCCACGGCATTCAGGGCATCGGCGCAAACTTCGTGCCTGCGGTCTTCGACCGCTCCGTGGCCGACGGCATACTCACCGTGAGCACTGACGACGCCATGGCTGCGGCCCGCATGCTCATGGCCAGGGAAGCCCTCAGCTGCGGCATCACCTCCGGCGCCAACGTCTGCGCCGCCATGCGCCTTGCCTTGCGCCCCGAATTCGCAGGCCGCGACATTATCACCATCGCGCCCGACACCGGCGAACGCTACCTCTCCACTGCCCTCTTCCCCAAGGACTGAACATGACTCCCGATAAAGAGATCGTCATCTCCCGCATGCGCGAGATAGACGCCGTCACCGAAGCTCTCTGCAGCAACGAATCCCTCGCCTCTGTGCTCCACGCCAAGGACTGGTCCACCTCCCTGCCCTCGCAGGAGAAGCTCAGCGAGATGATGGACCGCCTCAAGGCCGTGTTCTTCCCCGGCTACTTCGGCCCTTCGCAGGTGCACCGCGAATCCCTGCGCTACCATGTTTCCGCCAACCTCGACTCCATCTTCCGCCTGCTCACCGAGCAGATACGCCGAGGCGGCTGCTTCGCCTGCGCCGACTACGCCACCGACTGCCGCGGCTGCGACGTGGCCGCCCGCGAAATGGCCATGGAATTCATGAAGCGCATACCCAAGATACGCGAGTACCTCGCCGAAGACGCCCGCGCCGCCTACGAAGGCGACCCTGCCGCCACCAGCCCCGGCGAAACGCTGTTCTGCTACCCCTCCATGCTTACCATGATACATCATCGCGTGGCGCATGAACTCTACGACCTCAAGGTGCCCATCATCCCCCGCATGATCGCCGAGATGGCCCATTCCCGCACCGGCATCGACATCCATCCCGGCGCGCAGATAGGCTCCAACTTCTTCATCGACCACGGCACCGGCGTGGTCATCGGCGAGACCTGCATCATCGGCAAGGGCTGCCGCCTCTATCAGGGCGTGACCCTCGGCGCTCTCTCCTTCTCCAAGAACGAAGACGGCACCCTGGTCAAGGGCCTGCCCCGCCACCCCATCCTTGAAGATAATGTCACCGTGTACGCCGGCGCCTCCATCCTTGGCCGCATCACCATCGGCAAGGGCTCCATCATCGGCGGCAATGTCTGGCTCACGCACAGCGTGCCCGAAGGCAGCCGCATAGTGCAGAGCGCAGGCAAGGCCAAACCCGGCGAAGTGCTCACCGGCAAGACCAAGTAAGGGCGCACTCCGCGCTCTTCCCTGACGCATGAAAGCAAAAGCTCTCGATGAATATCGGGAGCTTTTCTTTTAAGGAAATGCCCGCGTCACACTCTTGTCACACTGTCGAACTATGTTTTCTTTCCGAACAAAGGAGGATCCATGACGAAAAGCATACTTCGCACCGCTGTCGCTGGCGGAGGGAGCTGGGGAACCGCTCTGGCCCATGTGCTGGCCTGCGCCGGGCATGAGGTGACCGTCGTCCTGCGGGATGAAGCCGTTGCCAAGGCCATCAATGAAGCTCACGAAAACCCTCGCTATCTTCCGGGGCGTGCCCTACATGAGAACGTTCGGGCCTCGGTGGCCGCTGATGCGCTTTCCGCATGTGAACTTCTGGTCCTCGCCGTTCCCTGCCAGCATCAGCGCCAGTGGCTGAAGAAGTTCGGCTCCCAGCTCCGCCCGGACTGCGTCATCGTCAATGCATCCAAAGGGCTTGAGGCCGAATCCTGCCTCACCATGAGCGAAGTGGCGCGCCAGGAGCTGGGGAAGAAGTCATGGCGCGCTACGCCGTGCTCTCCGGACCTTCCTTTGCCGCCGAAGTCATGGATCAGCACCCCACTGCCGTGGTGCTGGGATGCCAAGACGAACGCCTCGGAGCTCGCCTGCGCGAAGTCTTCTCCACCCCCTTCTTCCGCTGTTATTCCAGCGGCGATGTCACCGGCGTGGAGGCGGGCGGCGCATTGAAGAACGTCATGGCCATCGCCGCCGGCGTCTGCGACGGGCTGGGTTTCGGCTCCAACGCCCGCGCGGCCCTCATCACTCGCGGCCTCGCCGAACTGGCCCGCATTGGAACAGCCATGGGCGCGGAGCCGCTCACCTTCATGGGGCTTTCCGGCCTTGGCGACCTTACCCTCACCTGTACCGGCGACCTTTCGCGCAACAGACAGGTCGGCCTGCGCCTTGGGCAAGGAGAATCGCTGGAAAGCATAGTCTCTTCCCTCGGCATGGTAGCCGAAGGCGTGAAAACTGCCCATGCCGCCCGCCTGCTGGCCCTTCGCTTCGGAACGTCCGCCCCCATCACCAAGACCGTATGCCGCATCATTGAGGAAGGCTCTTCTCCGCGTGAGGCCGTGACCGCACTCATGACGCGTGAGCTCAAAAAAGAATAGGAGCTCTGCCGCTGCAGATGCCATGCTTCTTTCTCTCGACAGCCCGGCGAAATCCCACTAAAGAGAAGTTGCGGACCCACCGCACACACCAAAGCAGGACTTCTCCATGGAAATTTCGCTGGGCATACTCCTCGTACTCTGTCTGTTCTTCTTCCTCGCCGGCTTTGTGGACTCCATAGCCGGAGGCGGCGGGCTCATCTCCACCCCTGCCATGCTGGTCTGCGGGCTGCCGCCCCATGTCGCCCTTGGCACGGGAAAATTCGCCTCCACGCTGGGCTCGCTTTCTTCTCTCTGGACTTTCGCGAGGAACAAGCTCGTCGTCCTGCGCATCGCGCCCCTTGGCTTCGCCTCAGCCTTCCTCGGCGGCATGGCCGGAGCTGGCTTCGCCCTCCTTCTCGACAGCGCAGTGCTGGGCCGCGTGCTGGTCTTCCTCCTTCCCGTAGGCATGCTCATCTCTCTTTTTTCCGGCAAGAGCCGCGTTCAGGAAGGTGAGCTTCCTGAGAAAGGTCTCTGGGCCAAAACAGTGCTCATGGGCTTCCTCATCGGCATGTACGACGGCTTCTTCGGCCCCGGCACCGGGAGCTTCTTCATCATCGCCCTGCACCTTTTCCTGCGCATGGGTCTGGTGAAGGCTTCGGCCACGGCCAAGGTCTTTAACCTCGCCTCCAATGCCGGAGGGCTGGCGGCCTTCGCTTCCGGAGGCGTAGTACTGTACAAGGTAGCTCTGCCCTGTGCGGCCGCCAACATACTCGGCAATCAGATAGGAACGCGCCTTGCCATCCGCGTAGGGGCGGGAGCCGTACGCAATTTCCTGTATGTCACTCTTACACTCCTGCTCGGAACGCTCATCTACCGCTTTTTTATACTCTGAAAAATTTTTCAGCGTCCTTTTCCAAGCCTTCTCCTTTTCTCCCCAAAGAGTTGCATCTGTCTTGCTGAGCGACTGTGCGTTCAGGCAATGCTCCGTTCACAAAAACAGAGACGATACTGTCTGACGGACGACATCAAAGCCTAGTTCAGAACTGGACTTTCATCCTGTTCCTTGCCATAACTGAATGAGGTCCAACGTTTTCAGGCTTTCAGCAAAGGATAGGGATGCTCTTTCTTGAAAAATGCAAAGAATCGGTGATCTCGGCCGTGCCGGTCATCCTTCTCGTGCTTCTGCTCCATGTCACTGTCGCCCCGCTTGGAGACGCCCTGCCGCGCTTCCTCGCTGGTGCCGTGCTCTTCGTGCTCGGCCTCGGCCTCTTCCTCGTGGGTGCGGATATCGGCGTGCTCCCGGTCGGCCAGAAGGTCGGCTCCGCACTCACGGCCAAGCGAAACCTCGCCCTCATGCTGGCCGTCGGCTTCACTGTGGGCTTCATCATCACAGTCGCCGAGCCCGACGTGCAAGTCCTTGCCGCGCAGGTGGTGGGCGTCGCCCCAGTCATCGCCCCCATGGCTCTCGTATGCATCATCGGCGTGGGCGTGGGCTTCTTCGTGGCTGTGGCCATGGGGCGCATCATCTTCCAGCTTTCGCTGAAGCTCCTGCTCTTCCTCTGCTATATCGCGGTGTTCGCCTGCGCGGCCTTCGTGCCCGACCTCTTCCTTGGCATAGGTTTCGATGCCGGCGGCGCTACCACCGGCCCCATGACCGTTCCTTTCATCATGGCTCTTGGCGTGGGCGTGGCCGCTGTACGCGGCGGAGCCCATTCCGGCGACGACAGCTTCGGCTTCGTGGGCCTCGCCTCGGTCGGCCCCATCCTGGCAGTGCTCATGCTCGGCCTCTTCGCCTCGCCTGCCGCTCCTGCAGAAGAAGCCGCGGCTTCGGCCTCTCAGCTTGGGCTCTTCGCCCACTTCCTGCATCTTCTGCCTGAAGTACTGCACGAAGTGTCCATGGCTCTTGGCCCGCTGACCCTGCTCTTCCTCTGCTTCCGCCTCTTCCTTATCAAGCTCTCGCGCCGCCAGACCCTGCACATGGTCATGGGCCTCATCTACACCTTCCTTGGCGTGGTCCTGTTCTTCCTCGGCGTGAAGGGCGGCTTCATGCCCGCCGGCGACGTGCTCGGCGGCCTGCTCTCCCAGCCGGACAACCGCTTCCTGCTCATCCCTGTGGCACTCATCCTCGGCGCCGTGGTGGTCTGCGCAGAGCCTGCCGTGTGGATCCTCACCGAACAGGTGGAGAACGTTTCCGGCGGCGCCATCCGCCGAGCCCTCATGCTGGCCGCCCTTTCCATTGGCGTTTCGCTGGCCGTGGGCATAGCCATGTTCCGCGTGACGACCGGCGCAAGCCTGTGGTATTTCCTCATTCCGGGCTATGCCGCTGCGCTCCTGCTCATGCGTTCCTGCCCAAAGATGTTCACCGCCATCGCCTTCGACTCCGGCGGCGTAGCTTCCGGCCCCATGGCTTCCACCTTCATCCTGGCCTTCATGCTGGGCGTTTCCCGCGGCGTGGGCGGCAACCCTGCCGTGGACGCCTTCGGATGCATAGCCATGATCGCCATGACCCCGCTCATCGCCATCCAGCTCCTCGGCATCATTTTCAGCCGCAAGACAGGAGACCATAAATGAACGAGCTCCACGACCTCTCCAGCCGCCTGCTCATCGTCATCACCGAAAAACATCGCTGTGATGCCGTGATGACCGAAGCCCGCAAGGCAGGGGCCAGCGGCGGCACTATCATGTTCGGCATGGGTACGGCCGAGAACAAATGGCTCCGCCTGCTCGGCCTCGAAGACGTAGAGAAAGAACTGCTCTGGTCCGTCATGCCGGCCTCGCTCACCAGCAATGTCATGGACGCCCTGCGTAAGGCTCCCTGCCTCGCCTCGACGCGCGGCGTCATGTTCACGCTCGACATCAGTTCTGCCCTGCATCTCATCGGCACCCCTCTCTTCTCCGCGCCCACTTCTTCTCTGGAGGAAAACATGTCTGCCAACGCTTCGGCATCCCCCGCCTACGAACTCATTTCCGTCATCGTCAACAACGGCGGCTCCGATCTGGTCATGGATGCGGCGCGTGAAGCCGGGGCCACCGGCGGCACTGTCATCAGCGCCCGCGGCACTGCCCGCCCTGAAGACGCCCCCTTCTTTGGGATCACCCTCGTTCCGGAAAAGGAACTCGTCATGATACTCTGCCCCCAGAAAGACACCAGTCGCATCATGGAGCGCATACTCAAGGAATTCAGCGACGCAGAACGCGGAGCCGGCATCGCCTTCCACATGCCCGTATCGTCCTTTGAAACGCTGGGCTCTAAAAAGTAATCTTGCCGCTGTCCACTGAAAAAGCCGGCATCCCGAAGGATGTCGGCTTTTCTCTTTTCTATGCACGGGTTAAAACAAGTCCGGCCCGCACGTTGGAGCATTCGCACGGGCCGGTCTTACCGAGGGGATTCAAGGAGGAGTGGATGACTTCAATGTACTCTCTTCGCCCCGCAAGTCACGTTTCAAAATATTTCCCCGCTTTCTGCCGTGTTACAAATGCTTGCAGGGGCAGAGATATCTTTCAGGCGGAAGATTTCCCTTTGCGATATCCCAGCTCTGTCGTATCATTCCCGCATGAAAAAACTATTCTCCCTCTTCAATCAGTACCTGTCCGCATTCCTCGAATTCTTCTCCGCCCCTCCTCGCCGCGGGCAGTGTCCGCACTGCGGCGGCGGGAAATGCTATGGTGCCTGCCAGTTCGTCAACAGGGAAAAAAACCAGCTCAACAGCTGAACTCCCTGCGCAAAAGAAAAGGCATGCCGTGCATGGCATGCCTTTTCTTTTGCCGTTCAAACGCGGCCTAGCGAAGTTCCTCCGCGTCAGAAAGCGCCGTGGACGCGTGTACCACGACCTTGCGGTCGTAGCTGGCGAACATAGCGTCCACCTCTTCCCGCTTGGGAGCAGGAGTGACAAGGCTGACTGCAGGCACGATGACCATGCCGGCCAGCATGGCGAGCACGCCGGCATTGATGGGAGAGGACAGGAACGGCGTGAAGAAGGGAACGCCGGCTACCATGCAGGCCATGCAGGCGCACATGATGGCCACACCGGCGATAAACGAAGCCATGACGGCCGCCGAACTCGTACGCTTCCAGTACAGAGCGAACAGGAAGGGAGCAAGGAAGGCGCCCGCGAGAGCACCCCACGAAATGCCCATGAGCTGGGCGATGAACGTGACAGAGCTCTTGGCCTGCACGATGGCGATGACCGAAGAAACCGCGATGAAGAACACCACGAGCAGGCGTATCTGCAGGAGCTGGCTCCTGTTGCCCGGCAGCATGCCCCTGCGAAGCATCATCGGAACGAAGATGTCCAGAGCCAGCGTCGAGCCGGAAGTGATGACCAGGGAGGACAGGGTAGACATGGAGGCGGACAGAACGAGGATGACCACGATGCCCAGCAGTATGTCCGGCAGGCCGGAAAGCATGGCAGGGATGATGCTGTCGAACACGGGCTTGCCCGGTGCCACGTATTCCACGACATCCGCATAGAGCTGACCGAAGCCGCCGAGGAAGTAGCAGCCGCCGGCCACGATGAAAGCAAATATCGTAGAGATGACAGTTCCCTTGGAGATGGCGCTCTCATCAGTGATGGCATAGAACTTGCCCACCATCTGAGGAAGGCCCCACGTACCGAAGGAGGTAAGGAGCACCACGCCCAGAAGCTCCAGCGGGGCAGGCCCGAAGAAGGATATGAGCGCGCCCTGCATATCGGAAGCCTGAGGTGCGGATATGGCGGAAAGCCTCGTCATGGCCGCGCTCATACCGCCATTGCCTTCCAGCACAGCCCAGATGACAGCCACGATGCCGAAAAGCATGATGATGCCCTGGATGAAATCGTTCACGGCAGCGGCCATGTATCCGCCCAGCAGAACGTAGCCGGCAGTGAGTATGGCCATGCCCAGCACGCACCAGGTGTAGTCGATGCCGAAGGCCATGCCGAACAACCGGGAAAGGCCGTTGTACAGGGAGGCGGTGTACGGGATGAGGAAAACGAAGATGATGGCGGCGGCCGCAATGCGCAGGACAGGAGACTGGAACCGCTTGCCGAAGAATTCCGGCATGGTGGCACTGTCGAGCTGCTGGGTCATGATGCGGGTGCGGCGTCCAAGCACGTTCCACGCAAGCAGAGAACCGATGAAGGCGTTGCCGATGCCTATCCATGTAGCGGCCACGCCGTACTTCCATCCGAACTGCCCAGCGTAGCCCACGAAAATGACGGCGGAGAAGTAGGAAGTGCCGTAAGCGAAGGCGGTCAGCCAGGAACCTACGGAACGGCTCCCAAGAACGAAACCGTGGACATCAGACGTACTGCGGCGGCAGGCAAGCCCCACACCGAGCGTCACAAGAAAGAAGAACAGCAGAATGAGAACTTTGACCAACATGAGGTTTTCCTCCCTTACCTCGGTGCGCCGGAACTCCTGACAAATAAAAAAAGCCGTACAGAAATTCCGTGCGGCTTTGTTTCTTTTGTTCTGGGAAAGGCTTCCTGACTTCTACCTCTCGCCGGACACGCCGCAAGACCCTCTATAATAATAGAAGCAGCTGTAATAGGCGTTCATGGCGAAAATGGAGTTCATAGAATTCCTTCCTTTGTGAGAAGGATGCACCTCTGAGAGAGCTTTGTCAATAAGGAAGCCCTTGGCAGATAGGTAGAAAAATCAGGAAAAAGGAACTTGCTCGTCATCCTCGTTCAGACTCTGAAGAAGTTCAACAAGAGTGATCTGCAACCCCTTCGCAAGCTTGTTCAGTGTGGAAAGCGTAGGAGAAGATGGCTTGGAACCTTCCAGCTTCTGGAGATACTTATAGTCGACACCAGCCCGCTGAGCCAAAGCCTCCTGGGTCAAGCCTTTAGACTTCCTCAGTTCCTTAAGAGCATGGGCAAAACGTACGTCAATGGTGTCCATTGACTTAAGATAAGGGGACTTGTATACATAAGACACCGCATATATACGGTGTATTTTTCAACCGACCTTTTTCTCGCGGAGTATCTATGCTTTTCTATTTACTATGTTTTTGCGGCCTAGGCTTTGCCCTCGGTGTCATAGTAGAAAATCGCAAGCTGGCTCTTTCTGCGATTATTCTCATCTCTCTAGGCTGGGCATTTGTTTATGGTCCATGGGCTATTGCAACCTTTGTAGAATTACTAGTTGGCTATGCCGTAGCTATCCTCGCAACCAAGATAGCCCAAAAAGATCAATAAATAGTACCAAGGAACAGGGTATTCGAAGTACCTATTTTAGAAAAATAATACTTCGGATAAAGTCAGAAGCAGGACAATACTCAATATAAAGGAGGAATCCATGGGACTTACCGTTGGGCCTAGAGGACCTATCACCCCAGAAAAATCTAGAAATAATCTCATCGTATTGGCTCTGGGCTTTCTTGGTGTGATACTTTATAATATTTTTGATAATTTTCGAAAGTAATAATCCTAAGGCTCATAGCCCCCGCTATGGGCCTTTCTTATTTTGCAGACAAGTCTCCACTTCAACTAAAGCGTAAAAAGATAACTTTCCATGAAGAGTGCCAACCAAGAAAATGCAGACTTGCGAGCTTTGGGGCCACGGTATATTCTTGAGTATTATCGTTAAATTATTTTACCAGTCAAACTTTCATGCGGAATTCCCATGCCGTACATGCTCATACTCGGTGCCACGTCGGAAATAGCCCGCGCCTGCGCCCTGCGCTTCGCACAGGAAGGCTGGGATCTCTGCCTTGCAGGGAGAAGGCTGGATGCCCTGCAGGCCATGGCGCAGGAACTCCACGATAAGACCGGACGAGTAATGGACTGCGCAGAGTTTGACGCACTGAACACTTGCACCCACGCGAAGCTCTGGACATCCCTCGCGGGCAGGACCAACGCCGTACTCTGCGCCGTGGGTCTTCTGGGCGATCAGCTTGAGGCACGACACGATGAAGGCGCGGCTGACAGGATACTGCGCACGAACTTCACCGGGCTCGTCCCTCTGCTGTCCATGGCGGCCGACACCTTCGAAAAGAGACAGCGCGGCCTCATCATCGGCATCAGCTCCGTCGCGGGCGACAGGGGGCGCAGCTCGAACTACCTCTACGGCAGTGCCAAGGCCGGCTTCACCGCCTTCCTTTCCGGGCTCCGCGCAAGGCTTGCTCCAAGCGGCGTACATGTGCTCACTGTCAAGCCGGGGCTGATCGCCAGCCCCATGCTCGAAGGGCGCGACCTGCCCCGAGGTCTCATAGCCTCGCCGACAACCGTGGCTCGCGATATCGCCGATGCCGTCCGAAAAGGTCGTTACACCTTATACACCCCTTGGTACTGGCGCGCCATCATGCTTGCCGTCAAACATCTGCCCGAACGGCTGTTCATCAAGCTGAAGTCGTGAACATTCGGCCCTTCCATGCGGACGCCTCTTTCTTGCGAGCCATTCTCTGCTTTTAAGGATTCTGGCTGGAAACGCCGTGACTAGTCGGCGCCGGACCAGAGCGAAGCACGCCCCTCCCCTTCCATATAGAAATGCCGGTTAAGGATAACGAACGCATCGAGCACCTCTCAACTGAAGAAGTCCAGCGTTTCCTCGATACCGCCAAGACGTGGCCTGCCCGCGATGTCGGCAATATGCTGATGCTGGCCTTTTTCACTGGAATGCGGAGCGGAGAAATCTTCAAACTTGAAGATCGCGATGTGGACTTTGAGCTCAAGCTCATCCGCCTGAGAAAAATGCTCACCCATAAAAACGCTGACTTCACCAAGAAGATATACGCCCAGTTCCTGCCCGAGACGCTTTCCGTTGCCAGCAATGTGGCGGCAGATATTCTGCTGGGGAATTTGGAGAAGTAGGGAGGCCAAACGCCGAACATGGCCAAAAATCTTGAATATGTGTAAAAATAACGGGGAAAAGTCTTAAAAACGTGATTTTCCTTGTCCTGAGCAGAGAACTCCTATCAAAAACAATTTACCTAGTAACTAGCCGAAAAAGACAGTTGGCTAGTTGTTTTGGCTAGTTACTAGCCAGAAAATCCACATTTTAACCAATTTTACCTAGTTACTAGCCAAATTAGCTAGTTCTTGGCTAGTAAGTTGGCTAGTTCAAAAATCAGTTAGTCTTGCAAAGAGGGCGTACACGCTCAAGGAAGCAGGCCCAATCTAAAAAAATTTTCGATCAACATTGAAAAAGATAGGATTGAAATCCTGAAATCTGTAGGGTTGAAAATCGAAAATCTGTATGGATGAGCAAATTCCAAAACTCTAACCATCTAAGAAAATAATAGAAAATCGAAAACTCCCTCAGTGCTTCGCGGCACTCTACCCATCTCACAAACTGGGACTAGAAAGTCTGGATCTCCCCTTCGCGGGAGCTCCTGGCTTTTTCTTTGGCGAGAGGACTTGCCCCCTCTTTTTCCTGCAAATCCCCAGCCTGCGTGTTATCTCGTATAATGAGTTTTGCCCGACCTTTTTTCAACCGTTATCCCCTAAGACAAAAATTTCAAACGTGGACAAATCGCCACTCTCTTTATTTTCTTGGATATCCTATGATGAGGCTTGATTCCGTTTTATCAGGCCAACTTTTGGATTCAAACCATCATGGAAAAAATTCTAAACTTGGAAACTTCACCCCTCTTCAAGCCCTCTTTTATCCCGTTTGGTGGAGTTTGATAGTTTTTTACGAAATACGAAAAAAGCGGCAAACTTAAACGAATCGCCCCTCCC
>JAFQPD010000101.1 GCA_017411945.1 Mailhella sp. | reverse complement strand
CAACAACTTTTTTCGATGTTTTTTCAGAAAGGCTCTTCGGCGCCCCGCTCCTCCCTGCCCCGTGGGGCTTTCTCAGAGCCGCTGTGCCTCAGCGCGAAGACGGTTTATGCCCAAGACCGCGCACTTTGTCAAACACTTTTTTCATAAAACCTTTAAATATATTAATTTTTTCTAATAACCAATTATATTATCAGGCTTTATTTGTGAAATGGCCCGAACGGTTCACAAACTGTCCGGGCCATGGCGGAATATCCCATACATCATTATAGACGACTGAGATGATTTGCTCAGTTCTGCCGCTTCACTGTTTTGCCTACGGCGAACGCTCTGGCTACGAAATCGCCCGTGCCATAATACTCATTGAGCAAGGGAGCATAGTGCAGGCCCCCCACACGGGCAGGATCAGGAAGGCCGTCTGGGGTGAGGCAGTCCTTTCGTACCTTCACATCCATGATCTCGCCCACGAACTGCGTATGTGACCCCAGTTCCAGCGCGTGGCGAAGGAGCAGTTCCAGTACGACAGGGCACTCGGCAACATAGGGAGCATCCACATGCTCCCCGGCCGCAGCCGTCAGACCTAAAGCGGCAAACTTATCTTCATCCCTGCCGGATACCAGTCCGATGAAATCCGCCATGCCGGCCTGCTCACGCGCCGGAAGGCTCACCGTGAAGGCCTGACGCTCCTTAAGGGCCCGATACGTCCAGGCGGAACGTCGCACCGAAACGGCAAGACAAGGAGGCTGGCTGCTGCAGAGCCCACCCCATGCAGAGGCCATGATGTTCGGCCTCCCTTCGGAATCATACGTTCCCACGAGCATCACCGGAACAGGAGAAAGAAAAGCCTGCGGTCCCAGAGAAATCAGCATACGTGCCTCTCTGTTTAAAGGGGCTGGAAGGCCCACACGGCCTTTCCGTAATAATAGATGGGCCACTCCTCGTCAGGAATGAAGCGTGCTCCCTGTTCCTGTGCGGCCTCCACCGTCCAGCCGTCTTCCGCCCTATGGGCCCTGCGAAAGCAGAGCTGACGCCCCTCAAACACCGCAACAACATCACCGTCGACTGCGGAAGCCCCCTGCAGGACGGCGACCATGGCTCCCTTATTCAGGACAGGAGACATATCGGCATTGAGAAGTCGGAAAACCTTGGCTCCTGCCGGAAGAAACTCCGACGGAAAGACCTGCTTCAACACTTCAGGGAACGAGCCGTCCGGCATCTGCACCACTGAATGGACCGGCGTTTCATCGTGGACGGCAAAAGGATAAAATGGCGTATCGGGCTCATGGAGCTGAAGCGGAACATCCTCCTGCGGCGGCTCATACCATTCGCCCCGGCGGAATCCTTCTATCTCCTTGAGCTTGGCGGCGTCATAGACCGGACCGATGCCGAAACGCTGCCAGTCGAAGTTGACTCCGCAGGCATCATAAAGGCGCATGCACCATTCGGCCGGAATGCTCCCCCGCTTTTTCCCCTCGGAGATGCTGGCCTGCTTCATGTCCAGAATCTTGGCCAGCTCTGTCTGCGTGCGTACGCCCGCGGCAAAAAGCATCCTTGCATAAACGGCTTCGAACGACTGCATGCGCCTTTCCTGTTTACTTTATGGGCTGGAGGAGCGGGCTGTCCGGCGTGAGCACCATACGGGTGTTCTCTCCCAGCGACTTGCGGAGAGCCTCGAGGCCGCGCTGGAAAGAGAAGAACTCCGGCGACTTCGAGAACGCTTCGGCGTAGATGCGAGCGGCTTCGGCATCGCCTTCACCGCGCAGGACCTGCGACTTCTTATTGGCTTCAGCCAGGATGAGGGCACGCTCCTTGTCGGCTTCGGAGCGGATCTTCGTCGACTCTTCAGAGCCTTCGGAACGATACTGCGTTGCCTGACGTTCACGCTCGGCACGCATGCGGTCGAAAATGGCGCGCTGGTTCTCGGCAGGAAGATCGGTCCGCTTGATGCGCACGTCCACGATCTTGATGCCGAACTCGTTCATCTGCTGGGAAGTCTTCTCCGTGACAGAATCCATGATGGCAGTACGCTTATCGTTCACCACTTCGGTGAGCGTATGGCGACCGATGTGGGCACGGATCTGCGAATAGATGACGGCATCGAGGCGAGCCTGCGCATTGGCCTCGGTGCGCATGGTGCGGTAGAAGCGCAGAGGATCGACGATCTTCCAGCGCGCGTAGTTGTCAAGCACCATGGACTTGAGGTCGCTGGTCAGGGCTTCTGCGGGACGGGCGTCGTAATCGAGGATTCGAGCATCGAAGTATACCACATTCTGGATGAAGGGCAGCTTCATATGCAGGCCAGGACGATAGACCTTGTCCAGCGGATGGCCGAGCTGGATGACGAGGGCCTGCTGGGTCTGCTGGACGATGAACAGGCTCTGCTGGAGCAGGATGAACACGCCGAGCAGGAGGAACACGAGTATGGAGGACTTGAAGCTTCTCATCACTTGCCCCCTCCCTTCCAGGAATCGAGCGGAAGCAGAGGCAGGACCTTGCTGCCGGCATCGGACGGAAGCACCAGCTTTTCCATGCCGGGCTTGCTCAGGATATCTTCAAACGTCTCGTAGAGCATACGCTTCTTGGTCACGTCTTCGGCCTTTTCGTATTCCTTCAGCACCGAGAGGAAGCGCTGGGCTTCGCCTTCGGCCTGACGAACACGGGTCTGCTTATAGGCTTCAGCCTCGTTGACGACCTGCTGAGCCTTGCCCTGCGCCTTAGGCAGGATATCGCGGCGATAGGCTTCGGCTTCGTTGATGCTGCGCTGCTTGTCTTCACGGGCGCTGGCCACATCCTTGAAGGCATCGCGCACTTCCTTGGGAGGCTGAACGTCCTGCATCTGCACGGCAACGATCTGAACGCCCACTTCATAGCGGTCGAGGATGGCCTGCAGAAGTTCGGCCACGTCGTTCTGGATCTTCACACGGCCGCCGGTGAGAGCATCATCGAGCGAATTCTTGCCGATGACTTCACGCATGGCGGCTTCGGCGGCACGCTTCACCACCTGATCAGGGCGAATAACGTTGAAAAGGTAGTCAACGGCGCCATCGGCCTTGATGTGGTACTGGATGTTGAACTGCACGTTGATGATGTTTTCATCGCCGGTGAGCATCGCAGATTCTTCATCCACATCCTGCACGCGCCCCTGCTGGAACACGCCGCCCACCGACTGAGCGCGATAGCCCACAGTGGTCTGACGGACCTGAGAGACTTTGGTCTTGTAGACCTGCTCGATGGGGTACGGCAGATGGATATGCGGCCCGGGCACTTCGGTGCGGACATAGCGGCCGAAACGGAGCACCACGCCCGACTCGTCGGGCTGGACTATATAGATGCCGGAAAGCACCCAGACGATGAGCGCGGCAAGGATGAGCCAGCGAAGGCGCGGCCCCCCTTCCACTTTCGGCATCTTAGGCAGCTTGAAAGAAGGCTTAGGCCCGGAAGGCCCGCCGCCCTGACGCTGGAATCTGTCTTCATCATCCCGGTCATCAGCGCGCGGCTCATCGTCCTCGCGCCTTCCCCAGGTTCCCTTGCCTACGGAGCCCCAGCCGTTTTTCTGCTGCTGCTGCCGTTTTTCCTGTAATTTATCCCAATCCCAATTCATAGTAGGAATTAAGTATGTCACGTTTTCTGCCCGGTCAAGGCTCTGCCGCGAATATCTCCGCCGAGAGCTTCAAACCGCCACCTTCCCCTCGCTTTGGAAGGCCACCTGAAAAAAAAATTTGGTCTTCAACAAAAAAAAGCTTGACGTCCGTCCGCCTTTTGCCTAAGTTCACCGCTGTCGGGCGCTCGTAGCTCAGCTGGATAGAGCAACAGGCTACGAACCTGTAGGTCAGGAGTTCGAATCTCTTCGGGCGCACCACTTTACCGACACCATATATTTTCCACGCGCTCGTAGCTCAGCTGGATAGAGCAACAGGCTACGAACCTGTAGGTCAGGAGTTCGAATCTCTTCGGGCGCACCATTTGGACGATCAAGGCTTATGAGAAATCATAAGCCTTTTTTCGTTTAACTCCCCTGGCCTGCAACAGCCCGCTTCCTCTACGGCAAAGGCCGCCCCAAACAAGGAGCGGCCTTCCTTCTTAATGCAGCCGGATGGGCAACCGGGCTGAGAATTCGCCCGTGCGCATGGTCAGCTGGAATACGTCATTGCTCTTTGGCAGGAACTGCCCGAACTCTAGCACATTGTCCCCCTTACGGCCTTCGCGGGTGAAACGCTTCAGCACCTTTCCTGCGGCATCGGCGAGAATGAACGTCACTATGCCGTCTTTCTCACAGCTGAAAGGGACCGTGTATAGTCCGGTGTCCGGATGGCGACGCAGATCGAGCGCGTCAGGAGCATAGCCATCATCAACGATCTTCAGAGGAACAACGACCTGGGGGAAGCCGTTGGCCGGGGCAAGCGGCTGAACTCCCATGCGGCCAAGGCCAAGCCTGACTTCGGGGATGTTCATGAACAGAGACCAGAGAAGGCCGCTCCGATAATTCTCCACCATGCAAGGGATGGCAAGCTGATCGATGGCCAAGTAGCTGTTATCAAACCAGTTGTCCTTGAGGCTGAAGGCATCGTACGGACCGTACTTGCCCCACATCTTCTTCCCGTAGTTGTCATGGATGTTCCAGAGCACACGCATGGCGTATTCCGGCACATAGGGCATGGACGCCAAGGCTGCCGTAGGAGCCACCGTGCCAACTTCGTTGTACGCCGACTGGTAGCGATAGCCGCCCTTTATATCGCAGGCCGTGAGCCCCCAGAAGCCTTCGCTGAATTGATGTTCAGCAGGCGCGGATTCCAGACAGTAGGCTCGATTCATGAGCGCATGGGTCGTGTTGCGCACCATGTAGCCCTTCTTGACGAAGGAGTCGGCCATGCGGCGCGGATCGAGACCGATGAAGGAATAGTGGGAAAGGAACATGCATCCCGCGTAGGCATTGGCCGCCTCGACAGTGTATCCGTTGCCAGTCTTAGGCTGGTATTCATCCGTGGAGTACCAGAACTTGGCGGTATCGCGGGAGATCGGATAGGTAGGAGAGCCCAGGGCCAGGACATAGACCACCATGGCTTCGTTGAAGCCGGATATCTTCATGTCCATGCCGAAGCCATGCTCAGGGCTCCAGTGCCAGAACAGGCCGTTGTTCTCACCGCGGCTGAACCAGTGCCAGTCAACGTCATGCCAGAGTTCGGTGATGATGGCGCGCAGTTCGGCTTCGCGCGGCTCTTCTCCATTGAAATAGGATCGGGCGATGAGCAGGCCCTGCATGAGGAAGGCCGTCTCGACCAGGTCGGCACCGTTGTCCTTCTCGCTGAAGGAAAAGGTCTTGCCGGTGCGCCCATTGAGCCAGTGGGGGAATGCGCCATGCAGATTCTTGCGGTCGGTCTTGTCTCGCAGGAATTTCGATATCTTGAGGATGCGGGCGACGGCCGCTTCACGCGTCACCCAGCCGCGTTCCGTGGCGGCAACGATAGCCGCGATGCCGAAACCGGTGCCGCCGGTAGTCGCCTGACCGGTAGCCTTGTTGCGGCTGTCCTCGTAGGCCAGGCCAGACTCCTTGTACGTATGCTCCCACATATAGCGGAAGGTATCACGCTGGAGCTTATCGAGAAGCTCCCTGTCCTTGAGATAGCTGTCATCGGGCAGGGCAGCTTCAGCCTTCTCTGGAGCGTTTTTGACAGTAGCCTTGCCGGCCTTTGCTTCCTGCTTGGCGTTGGCCTGCTTCTTTTCCGCAGAAGCTTTCTTCACAGACTTCTGGACATTGCTTTCTGCCGGGCCTGTCTCCGCCGCCACGGCAATCAGAGAGAACAAAAGGGAAAGAATAAGAACAGTGATAAAAGAAATGAATCTTTTCAAGGTGCTGTCCATCCATCAAAGGTTTATGATGGGCAACACTATAGGCCGGAACAGCAAAAAACGCAAAAAAAAAGGAACCGCCGGAACGGTTCCTTTTTTACTATCGAAAAGCTGACTTACGCCTGAGCTTCTTCAGCCTGCTTGGTCAGTTCGATGATAGCCATGGGGGCGCAGTCGCCCACGCGGGGCATGGCCAGCTTCACCACGCGGGTGTAGCCGCCGGCAACGCCAGCGAAGCGGGGAGCGATTTCATCGAACAGCTTCTGCACGAGCTGATGGTCGCCGAGGTCGCGGAAAGCCTGACGGCGAGCAGCGAGATCGTTGCGACGAGCAAGAGTGATGAGGGATTCGACCACACCGCGCAGCTCCTTGGCCTTGACCTCGGTGGTACGAATCCGGCCGTGCGTAAGCAGGGCCTTGGACATATTGCGGAGCAGAGCCTTACGATGAGAAGGATTTCTGCTCAGTTTCTTACCAGAGTTGCTATGCCTCATGGTGCTGCTTCCTCTT
>JAFQPD010000100.1 GCA_017411945.1 Mailhella sp. | reverse complement strand
GCGCCATGATGACCACCGACGCCTTCCCCAAGATGGCAGGCCGTGAACTTGAGCTCAAGGGCGGCACCGTGCGCTTCGCCGCCGTGGCCAAGGGTGCTGGCATGATCTGCCCCAACATGGCCACCATGATCTCCCTCGTGCTCACCGACGCCGCCGTGGACGCCGAAGCCTGGACCGCCATGTTCCGCCGCGCCGTGGACGCCACCTTCAACCGCGTGAGCGTGGACGGCGACACCTCCACCAACGACTCCCTCTACGGCCTCGCCAACGGAGCTTCCGGCGTGCGCGTGGAAGCCGAAGAGCTCCCCATGCTCGAAAAGGTGCTCACCGAAGTGCTCGGCGAGCTTGCCTACCTGCTCGTCAAGGACGGCGAAGGCGCAACCAAGGTCATGCACATCCATGTGACCGGCGCCGCCTGCGACGAAGACGCCGAAAAGATGGCCCGCACCATCGGCCATTCCCAGCTCGTGAAGACCGCCATGTTCGGCCGCGACCCCAACTGGGGCCGCATCGTGGCCGCCGCCGGCCGCGCCGGCGTGGACTTCGACCCCATGGCCCTGCGCGTGACGCTCTGCGGCGTGGAACTGTTCCGTGAAGGCCGCCCCACCGACCTCGACTTCGACGCCCTGCTCGAAGAGCCCCTCAAGGGCGTGGACCTTCCCCTCGACGTCGTCATGGGCGACGGCCCCGGCGAATCCCGCCTGCTGGCCTCCGACCTTTCCCACGACTACGTCACCTGCAACTCCGACTACCGCTCCTAAGGGCAGTACAGGTCTCCTATGGTCATAGCCGTCCTCACAGTGGAATACGCCCTGCACGGCAACGACTCGCTCAAGGGCAAACGCCGCGTGGCCAACAGCCTCAAGCAGAAGGTGCGCAACACCTTCAACGTGGCCATCGCCGAAGCCGGCACCGAGGAATCCCTCGTGCGCCTTCGCCTGCAGGTCGTTTCCGTGAGCAACAGCGAACGCCACCTGCAGTCCCGCATGGACAAATGCCTGCTCATGATGGAAGCGGTGTGCGAAGAAGAGATGACCTACAGCGACCTCGAGTTCTTCTATGATGACTGAGATGAAAGCCCCTGAAGCCGTCCCTTCCGAGATCCTGGAAGCCCTGCGTTCCCATGAGCGCGTGGTCGTCACGGCCCATGCCCACCCGGACGGCGACGCCATGGGTTCCTGCCTCGCCCTCGCCTGGGCCCTTCATTCGCTTGGCAAGGAAGTCCGCGTGTTCAATGAAGACGGCGTGCCCGGCTTCCTGAGCTTCCTCGACTCGCCCTCCCCCGTCGTCACCGATGCGGAAGCCCTCCCGTGGGAGCCTGAGCTCATCGCCGTGCTCGACTGCGGCGACAGAGCCCGCGTGGGCGAGAAGCTGCAGCCGCTGATGGACCGCGTCCCCACGCTGGACATCGACCATCACCTCGCCAACCCGCTCTTCGGCTCTGCCGGCAGCTGGGCCGTGCCTTCCGCTTCCGCCACCGGCGAGCTCGTGGGGCTCATCGTGCAGGAACTCGGCGTCCCCCTGCAGGGCCCGCTGGCCGAAGCCCTCTATGTTGCCCTCTCGTCCGACACCGGAAACTTCAGCTACGGCAACACAACTCCTCTCGCCCTGCGCCTCACGGCGCTGCTCCGCGAGCAGGGGCTGGACATAGCCGCCCTGCGCGAAAAGCTGGAGAACAACTGGAGCGAGGCCAAGCTGCGCCTCTGGGGCCGGCTCATGGATGGAACGCGCCTCCTCGAAGACGGCAGGCTCGCCGCCGCCTTCGTGACCCGCGCCGTGCTCGCCGAGACCGGGAGCCGACGCGAAGACGCCGAGGGCTTCGTGGAACAGCTCCGCCGCCTCTCCACCGTGCGCGTGGCCCTGCTCCTGCGCGAGGACGAAAAGGACGGCAAGGTCGTCACCAAGGCCAGCCTGCGCTCCTCCGGCGACGACAGCGTGCGCGACATCGCCGCACAGTTCGGCGGAGGCGGCCACAAGAATGCCGCCGGAGCAACCCTCGGCATGGACGCAGAACAGGCCATGGAAGCCCTGCTCCCCCACATCTGCGCCATCTGGAACTGAAAGCATGAGGAGGCCGGAGAGGAAAACGCCGGCCTTGCGATGACAATAATGCCTTGTTCTTCGCCTCACGCGGCTTGACGCAGACTCGCGTCAATGTCACAACAGGCATCGGATTACACAGGTATCGAACTTTTCTGGGAGAATACGATGTTTCACGGAACTATCACCGCACTGATCACGCCGTTCAAGAACGGCACTATCGACGAAGAAGCTTACCGCGCTCATATCGAGTGGCAGATCGAACAGGGCGTGAACGGCCTCGTTCCCTGCGGCACCACCGGCGAATCCGCCACCATGAGCCACGCCGAACACGAAGCCGCCATCCGCATCTGCGTGGATCAGGTGAAGGGCCGAGTGCCCGTCATCGCCGGCGCCGGTTCCAATAATACCATCGAAGCCGTCAGCCTCACCAGGCACGCCAAGAGCGTCGGCGCCGACGCCGTCCTGCTCATCTCCCCCTACTACAACAAGCCCACGCAGGAAGGCATCTTCCAG
>JAFQPD010000099.1 GCA_017411945.1 Mailhella sp. | reverse complement strand
TTCTTCCCAGGTCTGGCAGGTGCGAGGATCAGCGGTGGGGATACCGAGCTGTTCGTCGCCGTACTTCTTCATCTTGCCCTGACGGAGAGCCATTTCGAGAGCGGCACAGAAGTTCACGTAGCAGCCACCGGAGGTGTAGGTGTCGCGGTTGGGCATACGGGTTTCGGTGCAGCCGGACACGGCGTAGTCCAGAGCTTCTTCGAAGGTGCCGCCCTTAGAAGCGTACAGAGGCACAACTTCTTCGTCGTTGCAGAGCTTGGGGAAGCCGGAGCCGTACTTGATGGTTTCGGCCACGTCGTACAGGAACTCGTCGGGAGACAGAGCGTGCACGCGGGCGGCGAGGTCGGGGTAGTGGAGGGGGAACTCACGCTTGGAGCGGAGGAAGAGGTGAGAGAGTTCGTTGGTGGCGTCAACGCCGTCGCGGGTCTGGCCGCCGACGGTCACAGCTTCCCAGTGAGAGTAGCCTTCGTTGAAGGCGCCGCCCTGGGGAGAGATGAACATGTCGATGAATTCGGCCATGCCGACGAACATGCATTCCAGAAGTTCCATGGCGGATTCTTCGGTGATCACGCCAGCTTCCATGTCCTTCTTGTAGTAGGGGTAGAAGTACTGGTCCATACGGCCGTTGGACACGGTGGTACCGGTCTTCTGCTCGATACGGGAGAACATCTGGGTGAACCACTGGGACTGAACAGCTTCCTGGAAGGTGTCGGCGGGGTAAGCGGGCACCTTGTAGGCGATTTCAGCCATCTTTTCGAGCTCGGCCTTGCGGACGGGATCGGTGCAGGCGGCAGCGGCTTCCTTGGCGGCATCGGCATAGCGATGGGCCCAGAGGACGATGGCGTCGCAGACGATCACGATAGCGTCGAGGAAGGGACGCTTTTCGACGTTGTCGAGGGGGCTGTCGATATCGAGGGCGGCGATCTTTTCAAGAGCTTCGCGCTTGATGTCGAGGAAGCCGCGCTTGATGACCTTCTCGAAGTCCGGCACCCACTGGATGGAGGAGCGGAAGGAGGAGGTTTCGTTCACCACGAAGCGGGAGATGAGGCCGCCGTCGTCAACGTAGGTGAGCTTGTGCACCCATTCAGGGAGGGAGTTGTTCAGATCTTCATGGTAGGTCTTGCCCTTCCAGTAGGGGGCGATTTCTTCCATAACGATCTTGGCGTCTTCGGCAGTGATCTTGGCGGGGGACTGCTCACGGGTGGGCAGGTCGCGCACAGCGATGTCGAGGAAGTCGCCGTCGAGTTCGGGATAGAGGATGCCGTAGCGGCCGTCCTTGGAGGAGGCGCGGCCGAGGAGGAGCTGACCGTCCTGCACGATGACGGAGATGTTCTTGGCGATGTTCATGAGGGCCTTGGCCCAGCGCAGAACGAGGGGCTGGCCTTCAGTTTCCTTCATGGACTGGGTGAAGTACAGGGCGCGCTCAACGTCGATGTAAGGAGTCTGACCATCGAACTTGGTGATCAGTTCCATCACGCGGCGGTGAGAGTCATAGTACATGTCCTTCTTGCCCTGCTGACGGTCGAAGATACGCTGTTCCTGCGGGCAATGGCATTCACAGGCTTCGGGGTTGAGCATTTCAATTGCGCTCATCGGAGTTTCTCCTTTCAAAAAGGTTGATATGCGGCGTTCCGTGAGAGGGGTGGGGCTTTCTTGCCTGGCAAGAGCCCAAGATACCGGACTCGCGGCTTACACTGAAACCTTGCTCCTTAATAAGCAAGAAGCATGCCAAAACCAAAAAAGCTAGCTATTTCATAACGATGTGCACAAAACACAGCTCTGCCCCCATCTCAGTTGCGAGCGTATGTCTTCATGAATGAAAACAGCATGTTATCACCCATCAGCAAGCTATGCATTTCTGCACAGTGTGCACTATTGCATATGTTGCCATACTGTGCACATCTGCACAGCCAGACTGCTGGCATGCCAGCAGTCGCCTATAAGTTATATCACTGATGCCTCTGAGGCAAGATTGTTCCTGCAAGTTTGACCGAAAACTTGCAGAGAATCCTTCCGAAAACTTTACTTTAATGCATAAATCCCAGCCTCCTCCATCGGCTTGTATAAAAAACCACTTTTATATTTATAAAAAAATCAATTGGTTGAAAACAATCATCGCCATTTCCAGCAATGGACAAAACTGCCAAGCTTCTTCATGGGAAATTTTAAAAGTTTTTTTCAGCCCAGCTTGCGTCCATATTTTTTATCTCAAAAACACTTTGGAAATATCCACTTTCAACCTGCTGCTTTCACTGCGCTTTTTTTCACAGATTCAACCATTTGCCCAAAACGGAGTTTGTGAAGAGCCTCGTTCTTCTCCTAATCGCCTTGCTATTTTATGATGTTTGCTGATAAACTCTGGGGCGACAGTTTTCCTGCTGAATACACCCAGCTCTCTGGAGGTTTTACCTATGTCTCTCAATATCCTCGTCATCGGCGGCGTGGCCCTCGGCCCCAAGGCCGCCGCTCGCGCCAAGCGTCTCCTGCCCGATGCCAACATCACCCTCATCGACCAGGGCACTTACATCTCCTACGGCGGCTGCGGCATCCCCTACTTCGTAGGCGGCGACGTGGCTGACATGAACGGCCTGCGCACCACTGTTGCCGGCGTCGTGCGCGACGAAGCCTTCTTCAGCGAACTCAAGGGCGTGAAGGCCATCTGCCACACCCGCGCCCTCTCCATCGACCGCAAGGCCAAGAGCGTGCTCGTGGAGAACACCAAGACCGGCGAACAGAGCCAGATGCCCTACGACAAGCTGGTCATCGCCACCGGCTCCAGCCCCCGCATCCCTCCCATCCCCGGCACTGACCTCAAGAACGTCACCTCCGTCACCTGCCTCGAAGCCGCCAAGGCCATCCAGGAACAGTGCGCCGCCCGCCAGATCGGCCATGCCGTCATCATCGGCGCCGGCTTCATCGGCCTCGAAATGGCCGTGGCCCTTGCCGACATGTGGGGCATCGAAGTCACTGTCATCGAAATGATGGACCATGTCCTTCCCGCCCAGCTCTGCTCCAACTTCGCCCAGATGGCCAAGAAGGACCTCGAAGACCTCGGCGTGCATGTGCTCTGCGGCGAAGCCGTGAAGGAACTCAAGGGCGACGAGAACGGCGCCGTGTGCCAGGTGGTGACCAACAAGCGCGTCATCGACGCCGACCAGGTCATCTTCTCCATCGGCGTGACCCCCAACGATAAGATCGCTGCCGAAGCCGGCATCCTCTGCCATCCCCGCGGCGGCATCATGGTCAACAGCCACATGCAGACCTCTGACCCCGACATCTATGCCGGCGGCGACGTGGTCGTGGTGCGCAACCTCATCTCCGGCGACTTCTCCTTCCTGCCCCTCGGCTCCATGGCCAACCGCCAGGGCCGCGTCATCGGCACCAACCTCGGCGGCGGCCAGGCCACCTTCGAAGGCGTGGTCGGCTCCTGGTGCGTGAAGCTGAACGAAATGTACGCCTCCGGCGCCGGCCTCACCCTGCGCCAGGCCAAGGCCGCCGGCTTCGACGCCATCGAAGTCAGCGTGGAAGGCGCCGACAAGGCCCACTTCTACCCCGGCCACACCAACGCCAGCATCAACCTCGTGGTGGATCAGAAGAGCCGCCGCGTGCTCGGCGTCCAGGGCATGAGCACCGACGGTTCCGCCATCAAGGCCCGTACCGACGCCGTGGCCGCCCTGCTCCAGAGCAGCAAGCCCACGCTCAATGAAGTCTCCAACCTCGAAGTCTGCTACGCTCCTCCCTTCGCCGGCGCCATGGATATCATCAACGCCGCCGCCAACGTGGCCGACAACGTGGTCAGCGGCATCCACAAGGGCATCTCTCCCGATGAATTCGTGAAGCTGTGGGACGAACGCGCCGAGAACAACTACTACTTCATCGACTTCCGTCCTGAAAAGGCCGGCAAGCCCATCGAAGAACGCCATCCCGGCGAATACCTCGCTCTGGCTCTGGAAGACTTCAACGCCCGCAAGGGCGAGATCCCCACGGACCGCCCTGTGGCCGTGGTGTGCAACACCGGCACCCGCGCCTTCGAAGCCCAGCTCAAGATGCGTGAACTCGGCATCGACTCTGTGAACGTCGAAGGCGGCTTCATAGCCCTCCGCAAGCGCGGCGACGACGAAAAGTTCTAAGCCTCTGCATCTAAAGGGGGAGTGCTCCTCCCCCTTTTTCCTCTTCTCCAGACCCCGCGCTTTATGAGTGCGGGTTCTGCTTTCCTTAAGGAACGGCTCTCTCGCCTGCAGCTGGGCTGCCTTCCTTCATTTACATTTTCTTCGGAGAATCCCCATGCCCCTCAATATACTCATCATCGGCGGCGTCGCCCTCGGCACCAAGGCCGCTACCCGCGCAAGGCGCATCATGCCCGACGCGAACATCACCCTCATCGATCAGGGCACCTATATTTCCTACGGCGGCTGCGGCATCCCCTATTTCGTGGGCGGCGAAGTCTCCAGCGTGCGCGGCCTGCGCACCACCGGCGCCAACGTCATCCGCGACGAAGCCTTCTTCGACGACCTCAAGGGCGTGAAGGCCATCTGCCACACCCGCGCACTCTCCATCGACCGCAAGGCCAAGACCGTGCTTGTAGAGAACGTGAAGACCGGCGAACAGAGCACCATGTCCTATGACAAGCTCGTCATCGCCACCGGCGCCCGCCCCATCATCCCCGCCATCCCCGGCACTGACCTGAAGAACGTCACCGCCATCAACGGCCTCGAGCCCGCCATGGCCATCGAAGAGCAGTGCGCCGCCCGCCAGATCAAGAACGCCGTCATCCTCGGCACCGGCTTCATCGGCCTCGAAATGGGCGTGGCCCTCGCCAAGCGCGGCATCAAGGTCACCGTCATCGGCAACCTGTCCCGCTTCTGCCGCCCCTTCGCCCAGATGGCCCGCAAAGACCTCGAAGACTTCGGCATCACCGTGGTCAGCGGCGAAAAGGTCGTGGAGCTCAAGGGCCAGGACGGCGCCGTCTGCCAGGTGGTCACCGACAAGCAGGCCATCGACGCCGATCAGGTCATCATCTCCGTCGGCGTGAAGCCCAACGACAAGCTGGCCGCTGATGCCGGTCTGCTCTGCCACCCCAAGGGCGGCATCATGGTCAACAGCCACATGCAGACCTCCGACCCCGACATCTATGCCGGCGGCGACGCCGTCGTGGTGCGCAACCTCATCTCCGGCGACTTCATCTATCTGCCCCTCGGCTCCATGGCCAACCGTCAGGGCCGCGTCATCGGCTGCAACCTCGGCGGCCAGCAGTCCGTGTTCGAAGGTGCCGTGGGCTCCTGGTGCGTGAAGATGAACAAGATGTACGCTTCCGGCGCCGGCCTCACCGTCCAGCAGGCCAAGGAAGCCGGCTTCGACGCCGTGGAAGTCACCATGGAAGGCGTGGACAAGGCCCACTTCTACCCCAACCACGGCGTGGCCAGCATCTGCCTCGTGGTAGATAAGCAGACCCGCCGCGTGCTCGGCATCCAGGGCATGAGCGCCGACGGCTCCTCCATCAAGGCTCGTACCGACGCCGTGGCCGCCCAGATGCAGATAGGCAAGCCCACCCTCAACGACATCTCCAACCTCGAAGTGTGCTACTCCCCGCCCTTCGCCGGCGCCATGGACGTGATCAACGCCGCCGCCAACGTGACCGACAACGTCATCAGCGGCCTCCACGACTCCATCTCTCCCGATGAATTCGTGAAGCTGTGGGAAGACCGCGCCAACAACAACTACTACTTCGTGGACATCCGCCCCGCCAAGTCCAGCAAGCCCATCGAGGAACGCCACCCCGGCGAATACCTCTCCCTGCCGCTGGAGGAATTCAATGCCCGCAAGGGCGAAGTGCCCACCGACCGCCCCGTGGCCCTCGTGTGCAACACCGGCACCCGCGCCTACGAAGCCCAGATCAAGCTCCGCAACATGGGCATCAAGACCGTGAACTCCGCCGGCGGCTTCCAGGCCCTCAAGAAGCGCGGCGACGATACCAAGTTCTAAGAATTGTGATTGAGGGGGAGATAATCTCCCCCTCAATCACCCCCATGACTCGTAAGGCCGACTCCCCGAACTTCGTTCGGAGCGTCGGCCTTACGTTTCCTGAGCGTGTATGGGCAGGCTCTCCTGCGTTGCAGACTTGCACCTTTCCGTCCTCTGTAGCATAGTGCTCCGCAGGGGGCTTCTATGGCATCTTCTGTTTTCTCTCGTCCTTTCTTCTTCTTTTACAGCCTTCTCTGGCGCGTCGCGCTTCCTTTTCTCAAAAGAAGCCGCAGACTTGCCGACGGATGGCCCGAACGGCTCATCCCTGAGGACTGGCTGGCCCCTGACTTTCCCTCTGTCTCTGGCGAACATACTGTGGACATCTGGCTCCAGGCCGCTTCCGGCGGTGAAGCCCGGCTCGCTGTCGCCGTCTGCAAGGCTCTGGACCCCGAACAGCCTCTGCGAGTGCTCGTCGTCACCTGGACGAGACAGGGACGCGAGGTCATAGAAAAAGCCCTGCCTGCGCTGGCGGAGAGCCACCCCCTTCTGAAGCTCGCCGTGCGCTTCGCCCCCTTCGACCGCCCCGACATCGCCCGCAGGGCCGTCGCTCTTGCCCGGCCGCGCATCGTGGCCCTGCTCGAGACCGAGCTCTGGCCTTCGCTCATGGCCGCCTGCCGGGAGCAGGGGGTGCCGGTCCAAGTGCTGAACGGCCGCATCACAGCCTCCACGGTAAACTTCGGGCGCCGCTTCTCCTCGCTCATGAAAGCCGTTTCTCCCGCCGGGGTCGCCGCCATATCCGAAAACGACCGCCGCGGCTTCGCCGCCATCTTCCCCTGCCCCGCGCAGACCATGCCCAACATCAAGTTCGATCTCGCGGCCGAGATGCTCGAAAAGCCTCTGGAAGAAAACAGCTTCCGCGCGGAAGGCCCGGTATTCCTTTTCGCTTCCGTGCGCAGCGGAGAAGAGACGCGACTGCCCGGCCAGCTGCCGCTCATCTTCAAGAAGCGTCCTGAGGCCTGCATCATCATAGTTCCCCGGCATCTTCATCGCGTGGAAGCGTGGAAGTCCGTGCTCAGCGACATCGGCCTTTATCCTCTCCTCGTCTCGGAAATGGAGGAGAATTTCACTCTGCCGCAAGGCCGCGTGCTCATCTGGGACCGCTTCGGCGACCTGCCCCGCCTCTACGCCTCGGCCCAGGCCGTTTTCGTAGGCGGAAGCTTCGGGCAGGGCGGACAGAACTTCCTCGAATCCCTTGCCGCAGGCCGCATCCCCTGCATAGGGCCGTCCGCCTCCAATTTCCTCTGGGCCATGAACAGGGAAGGCAGGAACGCCAGCCTTGAACAGGCCGCGCTCCTGCGCATCGCCCACACCCCCAGAGAAGTCATCGACATCATGCTCGAACAGTCCAGCGCGCCGCTCCCTCAGAAAGACATACGCAAAGCCTTCCAGAGCTGGCTCGCCCCCCGTCTCGGAGGCTCAACCGCCGCTGCGGACATCCTGAAAAACAGCATGCTGAAAGACTGAAAGCCCATGCCGCGTTGAAGCGGGGAACGCCTGCCTTTGACTCCGGGCCCAAAGGCGGATATAGAAAAGGACTGAAGCAGTTTCCACATCGGAGTTCCCATGGCTATTGAAAATCCTGCGCTTTTCCCCGGCATCGCCGCCGATGAAAACGCCTTCCGCGATGCGGCCCGCGTTCGTTTCCTTGTGCTCGATGTCGACGGCGTCTGCACCGATGGAAAGCTCTACTTCCAGGAGAACGGCCACCCCGTCAAATGCTTCAACGCTCAGGACGGCATAGGGATCAAGACGGCCATGCTCGCCGGCATAGGCATAGGGATCATAACCGGGCGCAGCGACCCCTGCGTGCTTGCCCGCATGTCTCAGCTCGGCGTCACGGAATTCCATGCCGGCTTCGAATCCAAGCTCCCCAAGCTGGAAGCCATCCGGGAAAAATACGGCCTCAAGCCGGAAGAGATTGCCTATATGGGCGACGACTGGATAGACCTCGACCCCATGCGCAAAGTAGGCATGCCCATTGCCGTGGCCAACGCCGTGGCCCAGGTGAAAAAGGAAGCCCGCTACGTCACTGCCGCCCGCGGCGGCGACGGCGCTGTGCGCGAAGCCATAGAATTCCTCCTCAACGCCCGTCTCGGCGGCAAGAATCCCGCAGACTTCTGGACTGCGGCAACGGGGCCGGCCCGCATATGAACGCATCGCTCCGCAGAACTCTGGCTCTTGCCACTGTCGGCCTGCTCGCATGGGGCAGCTGGTACGGCTGGATGAGCTGGAAGACCAGCCAGTCCATCCATGCGCTGAAAGACGTGGTGCGTTCGGCCGACCTCGACAGGCTGCTCACGAACCCGCCCGCCGAAGTATCCAGCGCCGTAGACCTCGCCATACGCGACCTCACCCTCACTCAGGGGAGGGAGGGGAGAAAAAGCTTCGACCTCAAAGCCAAATGGGCCGCTCTGAATCAGGAATCCGGCGATGTCACCGTCCGCGAACCCGAGATCGCCTATATGATGGAAGACGACGAAAACGGCTCCCCCCGCGTCATACACGCCACCTCCAAGATAGGGCGCGTGGAAGACGGGAACCAGAAGGTATCCATGTCGGAGGATGTCCGGGCCCAGCATGAAGAAAACGTGCTCACCAGCGACTATGCCGTTTTCATCAACCAGCTCAGCAAGCTCACGTTTCCCGGCGGAGCCACCTTGGCCGGGCCTGAACTTTCCGGATCCTGCGCCCGCATGACATGGGACCTGAACACCAATACCCTTATGGGCGACCACGGCGTGAAAATGCGCTGGTATCCCCCGAAACGCGAAGAAGCCTCTCCCGAAGAGGACACCGATGCCGCCAAAGACGCCATGGAGGCCAGCTGACATGAAAAAATACATCCTCGCCCTTCTCGCCGCCCTTCTCCTTTCCTCCCCGGCATGGGCCGCCCCCCTGCCCGGCGGAGATAACGACGCCCCTGTCGACGTGACCGCCGACAACATGGAGTACAGCTCCGACAAGAACACCGTGGTCTTCCATGGCAACGTGGAAGCCGTGCGCGGCGACTTCAAGATGTGGTCGGATCAGCTTACCCTCATCCTCAAGGGGAAGGACGGCCGCAGCGAAAAGAAAGAGGCCAGGAAAAGCACTTCCAGAGCCGCCGATGCCGCTGGCGACCTCGACCGCGTCATTGCCGAACACAATGTGCGTTTCAAAAACGGCACTCAGCAGGGAACCGCGGAAAAGGCCACCTTCTTTGCCCAGACAAACATCCTCGTGCTGGAAGGCGACCCCGTACTGCAGGATGGCGAGAACTCCATCCGCGGCAGCGTCATCCGCTATTTCATGAACGAAAACCGCAGCGTGATCGAAGGCAGCTCCAAGAAGCGCGTACATGCCATATTCTCCAACGAAAAGAAGGAGAAATAGCATGGGCTCCGTTCTTTCCGCTCAGCATCTGCGCAAACGCTACGGCCAGAAGGAAGTGGTGCACGAGGTCTCCGTTTCCATGCAGCAGGGCGAGATAGTCGGCCTGCTCGGCCCCAACGGCGCCGGCAAGACCACCTCGTTCTACATGATAACGGGCATCATCAAGCCCACCTCCGGCGAAGTCACGCTCGACGGGCAGGACATCAGCACCTGGCCTCTCTACCGCCGCGCCCGTGTCGGCCTTTCCTACCTTCCTCAGGAAAGCTCCATCTTCCGCCGCCTCACCGTGCGCCAGAACCTTCAGATGATCCTTGAGCACACCGACCTCACCAAGGCCCAGCAGAAAGCCAAGGCCGACCAGCTCATGGAAGAGTTCGGCCTCACCCGGCTCGAAAAGTCCTACGCATCCTATCTTTCGGGCGGTGAACGCCGCCGCCTCGAGATAGCGCGCTGCCTCATCCGCGAGCCGCGCTTCGTCCTGCTCGACGAACCTTTCGCCGGCATCGACCCCATCGCCGTGGGCGACATCCAGGAACTCATCCGCGGCCTCAAGGGCCGCGGCATAGGCGTACTCATCTCCGACCACAACGTGCGCGAGACCCTGTCCATCTGCGACCGAGCCTATCTCATGTTCCAGGGCAACATCATCCTTTCCGGCACCACCGAAGAGATCATCAGCAACGAGCGCGCCCGAGAGGTCTACCTCGGCGAAAGCTTCAGGATATAGCCGCTCCAAGCTCCTCCATCTGGAAAAGCCGCCTCAGCAGACGAGGCGGCTTTTTCTTTACAGGCGGCTGATTATCGCTCGTACCGGAGAGCGTTACGCGCTTTTTTCCTTGACGAAACAGTGGTGTGATATTCTATATTCGGCCACAGTTGCAAAAATGAGTCACTTGCCGGGAACTCCGGCTCCAACAGGGAAGAGAGATGGCCTTCAGCATTTCCGACTTCGTGCGCGTCAACCGCGTTTATTTCATATGGGTGATATTCGCCGCCCTCCTGTACCTTTTCCGGGACATGTTCGGGCTGCTCTTCATCACCTATATCATGTGCTTCATTACTTCCAGCATCACGCATGCCCTGCGCCGCCGCTTCCGCTGGAACCGCCGCTTCATCGTCGTGTCGGTCTACGCCATATTCCTCACTCTGGTAACGGCCTTCCTCATCCTCATGCCTCCGCGCCTTCTGAGCGAAGCCATAGCCTTCACCGAGCAGATACCCCACAGCGTGCAGGCCATACGCACATGGATAGACGCCAACCTCGGCAGCAATGAGTTCATAGCTCCGCTCCTCGCCCAGGCGAAGACCATGGTCACGCCGGAAACGGCCGTGCTCAACGGCTGGAGCATAGCCCGCGCCGCGCTGGAAAAGGGCCTGCATTATTTCAGCTGGTTCTTCATAGCCATGCTGTTCAGCTTCCTCATCATGCTGGACCTGCCCCGCCTCTCGCAGGGAGTTCGCCAGCTGCGCTTCACCCGCCTTGCCGAAGCCTACCATGAAACGGCCGACAGCATCGTGCTCTTCGCCAAGGTGGTGGGCGGCAATTTCCGCGCCCAGCTCTTCATCTCCACCGTAAACACCATACTCACCGCCATCTGCCTGCAGATACTCGGCGTGAAGGCGGCGGCCCTGCTCTGCACGCTGGTCTTCCTCTGCGGCCTCATCCCCGTCCTCGGCGTGTTCATCTCCTCGGTGCCCATCGTGCTCATGGCCATCAACAGCGGGGGCATCGAGCTGGGCCTCTGGGCCGTGTTGATGATCATCGTCATCCATCTCATCGAAGCCTACGTCCTGAACCCGCGCATCGTTTCTTCGGTGATGCATATCAACCCGGTGATGACCCTCATCATCCTGTACATCGCGCACAGCGTCATGGGCATGTGGGGCATGCTCCTCGGCGTGCCCATCGCCGTCTACATCTACCGCAAGATAAGCAAGCCCAGAGAAGACGCAGGGCAGATATGCGAATCCTGCGGAAGGAACACTAAGGTCATCCCCTTTGCAAGACGCTGCACGAAGAACCGCTCGGCCCGCTACAAAAAGCCTGTTCCTGCCCCTGCCACAGAACCCGCCCCTCGCAAGAAAAACGGTTTTCTGAAAATATTGGACAAGCTCCGCAAGCACTGAAAAACGAACGCCGTCCGGCATGACGCTGGGCGGCGTTCTTCATCACTGTTCTGCTCTATTAGAAATCAGATCCTTGCGACCTTCCAAGCCCCCTTCCACGGCGGCAGGAGCTCCAGCTTGCGATGCTCTCCCCCGGGCAGAGGGAGGGCAAGCCGGAAAGCATGGAGCTTGAGCCCCTCGCCTTCCCCCTTGCCGTACCACGGGTCTCCCACGATGGCATACCCGCGCGAGGCAAGCTGTACGCGTATCTGATGCGTACGGCCCGTCAGCAGTCGCACGAGAAGGAGGGTGTATTCACGCCCCCGCCCTTCAGGGAGGCGGCGTGTTTCCAATGCCGTGACTATGCACCGGGCTTCCTGCCCTTCCTCTTCCTTGCTGCCGCGCACAGTTTTCATGCGCTGGGCCTTCTGATCCTTGGCAAGGACGTCGGTCAGTTCCTGCGGGCCGTCTTCAGCCGTGAAAGGCCAGCGGCCCTCCACCCATGCCAGATACTCCTTGCGCGGAGCTTCTCCGCCTCGCCCGGCAAGGGCATCGGTGAGCAGGCGCACGGCGGCATAGGTCTTGCCGGCCACGAGCAGGCCGGTGGTATCCTTATCGAGACGATGCACAGGTGCGGGCACGAAGTCGGCGCCGGCCCGCTCTGCGGCAAGGCGTGAAGCCACGCTGTCGCTGTGACCGGTTCCGCCCTGCACGGGAAGGCCTGCGGGCTTGGCGATGACAAGAAGGTCTTCGTCCTCATAGACGATGCGAAGCGAGGATGCCTTCTTTTTCTCGCCCTCATGCTGAGGCCGGGAAGCCTTGCGGCCTTCATTTTTCACCTCGCTTCCGGCAGGAAGAAAAACGGCGAAGGGCGGCACACGCACCATGTCGCCTTCCTCGACGCGGTCGAAAGCCTTGGCTCGCGCCCCGTTCACTCTCACCTGTCCGGTGCGTATCCAGCGGTGGAATTCGCCTATGGCCGCCGCCACTCTGCGCTGGAGGAAATTGAGCAGTTTCTGCCCTGCCTCGGCGCGGCTCACGGCTAGGGCCTGCCTGTTCTTTTCGCTGTCCATGGTCGATTTCCTTTATCTTCCGGTGCCGCAAGGCTTGTTCTATCTGTGCAACAGCATAGATTTTTTTATCTCTTGAGTCCAGAACGCATACAGGCTTGGCCTGATCCGCTTTTCCGGGAAAGAGAAAAAGAAACATCTTGTGCTTTGGCCTTCTTCCTGATATGTATGCAGACCTGCCCGAAAAACGGGCGGAAATCTGTTTGTTAGGTTGGAGGATCCGTACAATGGCAACTGCCGAAAACATGGAAAACCAGATCGACGCTGAAATGAACTTCGCAGAGCTTCTGGAAGGTTACGTCACCCCCGAAATGGGCGACCTCGAAGAAGGCCAGATCGTCAAGGGCGAAATCGTGGGCATCAACGGCGAGACTGTTCTCGTCAGCGTGGGCTTCAAGTCTGAAGGCCAGATCCCCGCAGAAGAATTCCGTGACGCTCAGGGCAACCTGATCGTTAAGGAAGGCGATCAGGTCGAAGTTTACGTGGCTCGCAAGAACGAAAACGATGGCACCATCATCCTTTCGTTCGAAAAGGCCAAGCGCATGCAGCTCTTCGATCAGCTCGAAAAGGTGCTCGAAGACAACGGCGTCATCACCGGTATCATCACCCGCCGCATCAAGGGCGGCTACACCGTCGACCTCGGCGGCGTGGAAGCCTTCCTGCCCGGTTCCCATGTGGATCTCCGTCCTGTTCCGGACATGGACGCTCTGGTCAACCAGAACTACGAATTCCGCGTCCTCAAGATCAACCGTCGCCGCAGCAACGTCATCGTGTCCCGCCGCGTGCTCCTCGAAGAAGAACGCGACGCCAAGCGCGGCAAGCTCCTTCAGGAACTCGCCGAAGGCCAGATCGTCAAGGGCAAGGCCAAGAACATCACCGAATACGGCGTGTTCGTTGACCTCGGCGGCCTCGACGGCCTCCTGCATATCACCGATATGTCCTGGAAGCGCATCCGTCATCCTCGCGAAATGGTGTCCCTCGGTCAGGAACTCGAACTCAAGGTTCTTTCCTTCGACAAGGACAACCAGAAGGTCTCTCTCGGCCTGAAGCAGCTCGTGCCCGACCCCTGGCAGGACATCACCGCCCGCTTCCCCGAAGGCTCCCACCACACCGGCAAGGTCACCAACCTCGTTGACTACGGCGTGTTCGTGGAACTCGAACCCGGCGTGGAAGGCCTCGTGCACATTTCCGAAATGTCCTGGACCCGCAAGCTCCGTCATCCTTCCCAGATGGTCCATCAGGGCGATGAAGTCGAAGTCGTCATCCTCGGCGTCGACAGCGAGAAGAAGCGCATCTCCCTCGGCATGAAGCAGGTCAAGCCCAATCCCTGGGAACTCGTTGGCGAACGCTTCCCCGAAGGCACCATCATTGAAGGCGTCATCAAGAACATCACCGAATTCGGCATGTTCATCGGCATCGAAGACGGCATCGACGGCCTCATCCACGTGTCCGACATCTCCTGGACCAAGAAGCTCCGCCACCCCGGCGAAGTGTATAAGGTCGGCGACGTCGTTCAGGCCAAGGTCCTCACCGTGGATCAGGAAAACGAAAAGTTCACCCTCGGCATGAAGCAGCTCGCCGAAGATCCCTGGGCTTCCGTGCCCGCCCGCTACCCTGTGGGCAACGTGATCACCGGCACTGTGACCAACGTGACCGACTTCGGCCTGTTCGTTGAAGTGGAAGAAGGCATCGAAGGCCTCATCCACGTGACCGAACTCGGCAAGAAGGTGAAGTCTCCTTCCGAACTCTTCAAGGAAGGCGACTC
>JAFQPD010000098.1 GCA_017411945.1 Mailhella sp. | reverse complement strand
TATCTCTCCTCTCCCTACAGCGACTGCATGGGGTCGCGTCCGAGGAACTTGTTGAGCAGGAAGAGCGGGATGATGACGGACAGGATGAGGATGGCGCCGTAGGCGGAGGCAGGGCCGAAGTCGCCGGAGCCTATGTACTGGAACACCTGCACGGTCATGGTGGACCAGGGGCCGTAGTAGAGCACGATGGTGGAGCTCAGTTCGGCGAGGGTGGTCACCCACATGATGATCGCGCCGGAGATGATGCCGGGCAGCATGACGGGCACCACGACCTTCAGGAAGGAGCGCAGGGGCGGAACGCCGAGGTTGATGGACGCCTCTTCCACAGAGGCGTCTATCTGATGCAGGAGCGCAGAGGTGGTCTTCACAGAGAACGGAGTCTTGCGCACGAAGTAGGCCAGCACAAGGATGACCCAGGTGCCGGTGAGCACCACGGGGCCGGTGTTGTAGGTGGCGGCAAGGGCTATGCCGAGAACGGAACCGGCGATGACCAGAGGCAGCATCATCACAAGGTCGAGCGTATAGCCGGACCAGCCGCGGCGGCGCACCACGATATAGCTCACGGCCATGCCGAAGAACATGCCGATCACCGTAGCCAGCGTGGACAGGAAGAAGGAGTTCAGGATGGGCCTCGGCGCAGACTGCAGGGCAATGGAGAGGTTATCCAGGCTGAACTGCCCGTAGTACATCACGGGGCCGTTGGTCTTGGTAACGGCGGCTACGAGCACCACGAGGAAGGGAGCCAGAGAGATGAACACGAGGCCGGCGCAATACAGCCAGGCGAAGCGGGTCTTCCACTTGGAAAGGGGCAGGATCTCCGGCGGACGCAGGGCAGACATGGAGTAGCTCTTACGCTCCACGAAGACCTTCTGCAGGATGGTGAGAGCCAGCGTGATGATGACCAGCACAGTACTCAGCGCACCAGCCATGGAAGGGTTGCCGCCCATCTCGCTCACGAATTCGCTGTAGGCCTGCTCGGCAAGGACCTTGTAGTCATTGCCGATGATGGTGGGCACACCGAAGTTCTCGATAGACATGCAGAACACGATGAGCGCGCCTGAAGCGATGGAAGGAGTGACCACGGGAAGGGTCACGGTGCGGAACACGCGCCATGGCGAAGCGCCGAGGTTGCGGGCCGACTCCTCCAGCGAACGGTCGACGGAGTTGATGGCCGCAGACACCATGAGGAAGACGAAGGGGAAAAACTGCAGGGTATAGACCAGCACCACGCCCTGCCAGCCGTAGATGCTGGGAGTGTTCAGGCCGATGGAGTGGAAGAACTGCGTGAGTATGCCGTTGCGGCCCAGAAGCAGGAGCCACGCTTCCGCGCCGATGAAGGTGGGCAGGATGAGCGGGAGAGTGCCCAGAGTCTTCAGGATATTGGCATGGGGCAGCTTGTAGCGCGTAGTCAGGAAGGCGAAGGGAACGCCGATGATGACCGAGAACACCGTGGCCAGCGCGCTGAGGAAAAAGCTGTTCCACAGGCAGCGGCGGTAGAACTTGGTGGTGAACACGCTGAGGTAGTTCTCCCAGGTGAATTCACCCGTTTCGGCGGAAAGGAGGCTGGCCTGAAAGATGGAGCCCATGGGGTACACCACCAGCAGGAACAGCACCACTATCGCCATGAGGAACACCATGTTCCATACGGAAAAGATGCGGAAGCTTCTCATTTGCGTACCGTCACAGGGCTTTCGGGGGCAAAGCTCAGGGCAATGTTGTCGCCGGTGTTCAGCATGCGGCCGCGGTTCACGGAAGGCATGTCCACACGCAGGGTGCGGCCAAGGGCTTCCACCTGATAGACGATGCTGTCGCCAAGGAACATGCGTTCTCGCACCACACCGGGGAAGACGTTCACGGAGTCGGCAGTGGCGGGCTCTATCCAGTCCGGGCGGAGCATGATGGGCAAAACTTCGCCCGCTTCGGCCTGCTCAGTGCGGAAGGAGAACTCCACGCCGCCGCAGACGGCCTTGGCCATGCCGGACTCGGCATCGAAAGCCGTGCACTGGGTCTCGACGATATTGCAGGAGCCCATGAACTCGGCAGTGAAGCGGTTGGCGGGAGTGAAGTAGATGTCGGCCGGAGAAGCCACCTGCTGGAGATGGCCGGCGTAGAAGATGGCGATGCGGTCGGATACGGCCATGGCCTCTTCCTGGTCGTGAGTCACATACACCGTGGTGATGCCGAGATTCTGCTGGATGCGGCGTATCTCTTCACGCATGGAAACGCGGAGCTTGGCGTCGAGGTTGGAGAGAGGCTCATCGCAGAGAAGTACGCGGGGGCGAATGACCAGCGCACGGGCAAGGGCCACGCGCTGCTGCTGGCCGCCGGAAAGTTGGCGGGGGTAGCGGCTGGCAAGGTCGCCGAGCTGGACGGATTCGAGGATGTCCCTCACCCTGTCCTTCACTTCCTTGCCCTTGATGCCGCGGGCGCGCAGGCCATAGGCCACGTTCTCTTCCACGCTCAGGTGCGGGAAAAGAGCGTAGTTCTGGAACACCATGCCGGTATCGCGCTTATGGGCGGGCAGGTGCAGGATGGATTCGCCGCCGAAGAGGATATCGCCTTCGTCCGGGTCGTTGAAGCCCGCTATCATGCGCAGGAGCGTGGTCTTGCCGCAGCCGCTGGGGCCGAGCAGTGTGAAGAATTCCCCGTCGCCAATGGTAAGGTCGACGTGATTGACCACGGTGTTCTGGCCGAATCTCTTGACGATGTTCTTTAGCTCTATGACCATGAAAAACTCCGAAGGCGTGAGCGCGAAAAACACGCCCACGCCTGATATTCTTCGGGGATAAAAAGATTACTTGTTGAGGACGAGCTTCTTCCACTTCGCCAGAATGGTCTTCTTGGCGTTGCCGGCTTCAGAGGGATCCACGTTGAAGATCTTCAGAGAGGCCGTGGCGGGCATGCCGGCAACTTCGGCAGCGTCAGGACGGGTGGCGCGGCGGAAGTATTTGGCGAAGATCATGTCTTCCACTTCCTTGGAGAGCAGGTAGTCCATGAACTGCTTGGCGGCTTCGGGGTTCTTGCTGCCCTTGATCATAGCCGCGCCTTCGGGAGCGGAAATGACGCCGTCGGCGGGGTACACGATCTTGATCTTCTGATTGCCGCCGGCAACATAACGCTGGGCGGCGTATTCCATGGTGATGCCGAGAGCGAATTCGCCTTCGGCAGTGCCCTTGTACACGAGGCTGGAGCTGTCGAGGATGGTGGCGTTTTCTACGAGCTTTTCAAGGCCCTTGTCTCCGAACATCTGATAGAAGCCGTACACCTGAGCGTAGGCGGAGCCGGACTTTTCAGGATTGCCGATAACGATCTTGCCCTTGAAGCGGGGATCGAGAAGGTCGGCCCAGCTCTTGGGCATATCGGCTTCGGGGATAAGGTCGGTATTGACCATGAAGATCATGAGATGGGTATTGGAGGCAGTCCACTTGGCGTCCTTTTCCACCAGAGCGGCATCAAGGCAGGCGGCTTCGGGGGACTTGTAGGAAGCAAAGTCAGCCTTGGCGTTGTCGAGCACGGCAAGGTCGCCGGACCAGAACACGTCGCAGAGGGGGTTGGCGCGTTCGGCGGCAATGCGCTTCATGGCTTCGCCGGTGCCCATGCGCACGGAGGTCATGGTGTGTCCGGTCTTTTCCTTGAAGCCCTGGGCGATGACGTCGAGGAGTTCAGGCTGGTTGGAAGAATAGAGGACCACTTCGTCGGCAAGAGCGGCAGTGCCGGTGAGGCCGAGAGCGGCGAGGCCGAGAACGAGGCCGTTGGCCATCTTAGAAACGCTGTTCCACATGCTCATGGGGATTTCCTCCAGAATGTTCTTTCCGCTTTCAGCGGCCATTTCCCTACCGCATCACTCTGCTTTTATAGAGCGAAAATCCAGCAGAAATACGTTGTTACGCTATGCGCCGAAAAATCACGGCACGGATTTGAACATAGCCTTACATTCCGGGCTTGTCCATCATTAGGAGGGAAGAAAAGGC